>CAXHYW010000478.1:0-3934 GCA_964021475.1 uncultured Desulfobacteraceae bacterium
GAGATTCTCCGGAGTGACTGGAGTTCAGACGTGTGCTCTTCCGATCTTGTTTGGCTTAAAAACTTGGGTTGCTCAAGACGGATCCATTTACTGTATATGCGATGCCTTTCTTCTTCCCCTATGCTGGCAAGTCCCTTATTAAGGATACGGGTTAAGACCGGCAACTCTTTTATGGGAGCAAAGGAAAGTTTATAGGTAAATCCCGATTCTCCCGCCACCTTCAGGTTGGTGATGGTTCCTTTTTCAATATAATAGGAAACCGTGGCAATATTTGCCACCATGGCATCGACGATTCCAAAGGATACTTTTCTTAAACCCGTCTGAATATCAGAGACAAGATCCAGCTTCAGGTAGGGATAATTTTCAATAAGATAATCATGGGCTGCATATTGATAAACCACGGATACGGTCATCCCCCTTAGCTTTTCCAGGGTCAGTTTCTGGTTGACCTGCCGGCGTACGATAATCACTGCTGGAAGCTCAACAAAGGGTTGAGTAAAATCAAGAAACGACTGCCGCCGAAGGGTTTTTGACGCCGCCGTCACCAACTGGATTCTTTTTTGTTTGGCATGATCCATGACATCCGACCATTTGTCTAATCTCAGAATTTTAAGCTCAAACCCCACCCGTTTGGAAATAACATCCAGATAATCCGCCACAAGTCCCTTATACTGGCCCGATGCATCAAAAAATTCAGCCGGCGGGAAATCAGGATCAGGGGCAGAGGTTATAATGGGGTGTGTCCTGATCCATTCCTGTTCCACGGGTGTCAATACAATGGGAATACCCTGTACTGAGGACCTCGAGTCTGAAGCTCCCCAAGTTGTTGATGGGGAACAAACTGGCATAAACGCCATAAGAAGCAGCCAAAAGGCAATATGTTTTCCAAGCCGGTCACATATGAAGTGCAAAATATCAATCCCATCATCCCAACCATTGAAAGTTAAAAATTTAATACATACTATCGGTGACCCTGTCAAGGGTGCAAGGAAATATACGACAAGCTGTAGAGGATGAGCAGCCCCTCCCCTTGTTTTCGTCAAATACCTGTGTTAAGGGTAGCCATGTTTACAGGATTCACAGTCAGAAAATTTTCATCTTTTATGCCCGGGGCCTATGCGAGACAATTTTTGCCGATGAAAATCCCCCCCCCACCTAATGCCACAATTAATCAGCAATATTCTCAACTGAAAGCTTAGCCTCACCAATATGTCCATACTCGCAATTATTCTTGTTCTCATATCAGCGTTCATGCATGCGGGCTGGAACCTCTTCAGTAAGAGTCAAGATCCGTCCGCCTCCTTTTTCCTGGCCGCAAGTTTCATCGGTGCCTTGGCTTTATCCCCTGTTCTTCTCGTATATTGGGATACCGTTGCCCATGACATCCCTTTTCAGGTCTGGCTACAGGTCATCATGGCAGGCTTCTTTATGGCCCTGTACTATATTGCCCTTGCAGGGGCCTACCGGGCGGGGGATATATCTGTCGCATATCCGATTGCCAGATCTTCTCCCGTCATCGTTGTGTCGGTTGTTACCCTGTTCCTTGGCCGGGGGGACCAGGTGTCGGGGCTGTGTATCGCAGGAATCATACTGGTTGTCGGGGGCTGCTTTCTGGTCCCCCTCCAGCGGTTCAGCGATCTTCACCTGAAAAACTACTTGAATAAGACTTGCGGACTTGCCTTATTGGCAGCTCTTGGTACATCAGGCTATACACTTTTAGATGATGAAGCCCTGAGAATACTCAGGACAAGTCCCCAAATAACCATGGGCAATACATGGGTCACCATTCTTTACGCTTTTCTGGAAGCATTGTGGGCTTCCATCTGGCTTTTTCTCTATGTCATGGCAAGCCCCGGGGGCCGGTCTGGCATGCACAAAATGCTTAATGGCAACAAAAAGAATGCCATTTTTGCTGGCCTGGCAATTCAGCTTACCTATGGGATCGTTCTTATTTCAATGGCCTTTGTGAACAACGTAAGTTATGTGGTTGGTTTTCGCCAGCTTAGCATCCCCCTGGGGGCGGCGCTGGGCATTCTTGTCTTAAAAGAAAAACTCCACCCGCCAAAACTTGTCGGCGTTGTCATCATGTTTATGGGTTTGATTCTGCTGGCCATGGGATGAAGAAATATTTGTTGTTGCAAATGATTGAAATATAACATAAAGAATGGCTTTATTTCACATTTTCTGAATAAGGAGTTTACGGTGTTTAAAACCATACTATGCCCAACTGATTTTTCAGATACTTCTGGAAAAAACATCGACTATCTTAAACAATTGCGAAACGCCGGAGCTAAAAAGGTTGTTTTGCTGAATGTTATCCACCAGCGCATTCTGGATACCCTTGAAACCGTCAACAAGGCGGCATATTTTCAGGATAGCCGTTACCATGAAGACTGGGATGAAACCCAGCAGAAACTGGAAAGCGAGCGGCGGACAATGATAGCCCCCATGGCGGCTGAATTGGAAGCCGCCGGGTTTGAAGTAAAAATCAGAATCGAAAAAGGCTACCCGGTAAAGGAAATTCTCAAAGCTGAAAAAGAAGAAGCTGCCTCGGTCATTGTAATGGGGTCCCACGGCAAAAATAATATCAAAGGCGCCCGCATTGGATCTGTTTCTGAAAAAGTAGTCCGCCGGGCCGTTTCAACCGTTTTGTTGGTTAAATCCTAGACCTTCAGATCCTATACCATCAGATCCTGGGCCGTCGGGTTCTATCATTCAGGTTTTCAGCAGTTCTCTTATCTTTGAACCGCACTATAATATAAGCCGATGGGGGTCACATTTTTCCCTGAGTAATGTTAGCTCCTCCAGGGTGGGTGGGAGAACTTCACCGGCCCGGGAAATATCAATTTCAAACTCCATTTTTTCGAGGATATCTTCCGGGGTTACCCCGGGATAATATCCTTCCAGAAACATACGTTTGGTCTCATCATCAAAGCCCATAACCCCCATGTCTGTAATGACCCGATGGGGGCCACCTTTTGGAAGACCGGCATTTTCCCGACCATCCGGGCCGTCCAGGTATCCCGGGCTTGTCAGGTAGTCCAGCTGAATTTTAAATTTTCGTTTTTCCTGTTTCATAAAAATAATGCTTCTCGCGACAAAGGAGGCCACATCACAGCCCCCCCCGCTCCCTGCGAACCTCACACTTGGTTCATGGTAATCGCCAAGAACCGTTGAATTCAGGTTGCCGTAAATATCAATCTGGGCCGCCCCCAGGATTCCCAGGATATGCTCCCCTGTGAAACGGTTCTGCATGGTGGCAAATGCATTCAGCAGCCCTCCGTTGGAAGAGGCCTGGTACATGATCCGCGAATCGCCCACAGCAAGGGGAAGATCTTCCAATTTGGAATCAATGGCACCGGTTTCAAAAAAGATCACACTTTCCGGTGCATTTATATTTTTGGCTGCCATGGCTGCCAGCATGGAGATGCCGGTGCCGCAAAACACGATATCCCCGTTCCGGATTTCCCTTGCCGCAACAAGGGTCATCATTTCTTTCAGCGTATAGTTCATCTTATCTCTTTGCCCTATTATCTTCTGTCCAGGTTCTTTGCATACCCGCGGTTTTTATCGGCGGATATCGTTTCAAGCCGTCTCCTGCCAATTGAGTCCAACAGATCACTATGGGTCTGGTGTTTCAAAATATATTCTTGAATATATGAACGATGGTGGGTGTCATCCTTTGCTTTTTTGACATACTCCTTTAAATAGACCGGATCATAGTCATAGTATTGGTAACAGGCCGTGGGATAAGCCCCATAGGGCAAATGTACAACCGCAGTGGCATGGATAAAGGGGATCTGATTCCGGTCCGGTTCATTTTTCAAATAATCGTCATCCAGCAGTTCTTCACAGGTGATGATAAGCGTTTTGGCAGCCTTTGCCTGTTCCACATCGGCAAAGGTCAATCCCTCTATCCGGCAATTTCCCAGAT
>CAXHYW010000479.1:0-3933 GCA_964021475.1 uncultured Desulfobacteraceae bacterium
GGGAATTGTCTGCCAACGGCATCGAGGTTTGTCTTTTCCAGGAAGGAATGATCCATGCCAAAGCCATTTTGATTGATGAAAAAGGGGTGATGATGGGATCTGCCAATATTGACCAGCGGAGCCTGTTTTTAAACTATGAGGTGGTCAGCTTTATCTATTCGAAAGAGATCATTGTTGAAAGTGAATTATGGATGAACAGACTCCTTGAAAAATGCCATGGTCAGATGAAACCGGCAAGTAATTGGCGAAAAATGGGTGAAAACTTAATGAGCATATTTGCTCCCCTGCTATAGACCATGCTAACCCCCTCAAACCCCCTGATACACTCCCCGGTTCTTTTTGAAAAAGCCGTCATCCCCGATGAATTTAATCTGTTGTGCTGGAACGTCCACAAGGAAAACCTGAAAAAAAACTTTTCCAGCCTGATCCGGGAGTGGAAAAAAAAATACCGGTTGGACCTGATACTCCTCCAGGAGGCTCGGTTTTATCCCTCCCTTTTTTCCGTTGCAGGCTTTCCCTTTGTGGGAGCCGCCAACATAAGGCTGCCCAGGCATTTTTCTGGTGTGGTGACGGCGGCCGGGGCAAATCCCTTTTCCAGTCAGTTTCACATGAGCCGGGCAAAAGAAGCCTACATCTCCACCCGGAAAAATACATTGATCACCATTTATCGGTTTAAAAATAAAGAGTTGTTAATGGTGGTCAATATCCACGCCATTAATTTCAGGTCCCTTGCCTGGTATCAATGGGAGTTATCACAACTCTTCGAGCTGATAAAGGGACATGTCGGCCCCATGGTCCTGGCAGGAGATTTTAATTGCTGGCGCCAAAGCCGGGAAACCATATTAAATGAGTTTACCGACAAGCTGAACCTTGTCCAAGCCCGCCCCCGAGATCCCGAGCATGTGAAGGTCTGGTTTGGATTCCAACTGGACAGAATTTATACCAGGGATCTTACCTTGGTTGATATCCAGGCCCTTGACTGCAAATCATTTTCAGATCATAATCCCATTATCGCAAAATTTGCCCGACCGGAGACACCGGTGTCGAATTAAGGAGTGTATGCCATGAACAAATTTGTAATTCTTTTGATCCTGCTCTTTTCCATTATTTCATGCACAGCCCAGAACGATTCTCCAGCAACTATCCAGCATTTATCTTTGTTTGATACACAATGGAACCTTGTGGAGATTGACCAGCGACCCATCAAAAACACCGATGGAACCAAAAGACCCTACATTCATTTTTCAAAACAAGAAATGAAAGCCACCGGTAACAATGGATGTAATTCATTCTTTGCCGATATAAACACCGTCGAGGAAAGGCTGAGTTTTGGCCCGGTGGGAATGACCCGGATGGCATGCCAGGAAGGGATAGCAGCTGAAATGGCCTTTTTGGCCATGCTCCAGACATCCTATCAGTATACCATTGATGGATATGCCCTTCTACTCATGGACAAACAGGGCCAGGTGGTAGGCAAATTTATTGTTGCCCAATAAACCGGCAGCAACAAACCTTTCCTTTATACCTATGCGGATGAAAACAACGGATAGACCTGGGGAGACAAGGAATCCCCCTATTATTTCTCCTTTTTCATGGAAAGGGAAATCCGTTTGCGTTTGACATCCACCTCAAGCACCCTCACCCGCACCTGCTGCCGGACCGAAACAATCTCGCTGGGATCCTTGATATACCGGTCGGCCAACTGGCTCAGGTGAACCAGGCCGTCCTGGTGAACACCAATGTCTACAAAGGCCCCGAAAGCCGTCACATTGGTCACAATTCCCGGCACATTCATACCCGGAACAAGGTCAGAAATCTTGTGGATGGTCTCATCAAAGGAAAAAGATTGAAAGGCCTGTCGAGGATCACGGCCCGGAACTGCCAGCTCATTGACAATATCGGTAAGGGTGGGCAGCCCCACTTTTGGGGTGACATGATCGGTCAGTTCTATGGTTTTCACTTGTTGGGCATTGTGCAGCAGTTCTTCAATTTTGCACCCGACCGATTTTGCCATCTGGTCCACAATCCCATAGGATTCCGGGTGGATTCCGCTGTTGTCCAACGAATTTTTCCCGTTTTTAATCCTTAAAAACCCGGCAGCCTGTTCAAACGCTTTGGGTCCCAGCCTTGGCACCTTTAAAAATTGCTTCCGGGTGGTAAAGGCACCGTGTTCATTTCGATAGGCTACCATGTTGGCGGCGATGGTCGAATTCAGACCGGAAACCTGGGCCAATAGCTCCTTGCTTGCGGTATTGGCTTCCACCCCCACCTGGTTGACGCAGCTTTTGACCACATCGTCCAGACCGTTTCTCAGCAGTGCCTGGTCCACATCATGCTGGTACTGCCCCACGCCAATGGATTTGGGATCTATTTTCACCAGCTCGGCCAATGGGTCCATGAGCCGTCTGCCAATGGAAACCGATCCCCTGACCGTGATGTCATGGTCCGGAAACTCCTGCCTGGCAATGTCCGAGGCCGAGTAGATAGATGCCCCGCTTTCATCCACCATGACCACTTCAACCCCCGGCGGCAGGCCTATCTCTTTGACAAACCCCTGGGTTTCCCGGCCGGCGGTGCCGTTGCCGATGGCCACGGCCTCAATTTTGTATTTTTTCACCAGATCACCCACCATCTGCATGGCCCGGGACCGCCCCTTGTCATGGGGAAATATCACATCATGGTCCAGCAGTTTGCCCTGGGAATCCAGACAGACCACCTTGCACCCGGTGCGAAACCCAGGGTCTATGGCCATCACCCGTTTTTGCCCCAGGGGCGCGGACAAAAGCAACTCCCTAAGATTGGTGACAAACACGGCAATGGCCTGGTCGTCTGCCGCAAGCTTCAGCCGGGCCAGGCTCTCTTTTTCAATGGACTTGGACAGCAATCGCTTATAAGCGTCTTTGACGGCAAGTTTCACCTGGCTCCGGATGTCTGGATGGGTTTTGGAGGGGTGTCTTAGGAACAACCGTTCCACCCGGATAAGGGCCATCTCTTCTTCGGGAAGCACATGAACGTTCAGAATAGATTCATTTTGCCCCCTGAGCATGGCAAGCACTCTGTGGGAAGGGGCTTTAAACGCCAATTCAGACCAATCAAAATAATCTCGAAACTTGGCACCCTCTTCCTCTTTTCCCTTTTTCAGCCGGGAGATGATCTGGGCCTTGGCAGAAAACAACTCCCGAACCGATTCCCGGGCCCTGGGGTCTTCATTGACGATTTCGGCAATGATGTCCCTGGCACCGGCCAGGGCCTCTTCAACAGAAGCAACCCCTTTATCCGGGCTCACAAATTTTGGGGCCTCGGCGCTAAGATCCTGGTGCTTCTGGGCCAGAAGAAATGTTGCCAGGGGTGCAAGTCCTTTTTCCCTGGCATCCTGGGCCCGGGTTCTTTTTTTGGGCCGGTATCGTTCATAGAGGTCTTCTAATTTCGTCATGGAGCCGGCCTTGGCAATGGCCGTTTCCAGATCTTGAGTCAGAAGTTCCCTTTGGGTCAGCGACTTGAGGATGGCTTCCTTGCGGGTAGACAGCTCCTTTAAGCTTTGCGCCCGGTCCCTGATATCGGCAATGGCCACCTCGTCCAGGGAATCGGTCATCTCTTTTCTGTACCGGGCGATAAAAGGAATGGTTGACCCCTGGTCCAGCAGGGTTGTCACCGCTTCCACCTGTTTTTGAGTCAGCTTAAGTTCGCAGCTGATGGTATGGTTTATATTCATTCCCCATAATTACCCAAGCCTTCTCACAAAGTCAAGATGCACCCATGCCAGACAGCAATTGGGTAAGCGATAACAATAAAATGAAGGGGGCCCAAAAAGCCTCGTCCTTTATTTAAGGAATTATTGGAAGTGAACCAGTGTCTTTATCGGAAGGAATAATATCAAGGGTTTCCCATTAAGGGAGATAAATCCAAGGATTTCTTTCGGGTTTTCATCATTAA
>CAXHYW010000480.1:0-3919 GCA_964021475.1 uncultured Desulfobacteraceae bacterium
GATCTACACATAGGTGCACACTCTTTCCCTACACGACGCTCTTCCGATCTAATATTTCCTAGAGCAAAGGGTTCTTGAAGAGAGAAAAAAATTCGGCTTGTCCACCCCCACCGATCTGGAACTGGAATATCTTTCCCAGGCCAGAAGCGATCATTGTTGTCACAATACCTTTAACGGTATCTTTCAATACACGGATGCTACCACGGGCGAAGTTGTGGTTGAAAATTCTTTGTTTAAAACCTATATCCAGCTTCCCACCCTGGCCCTTAAGGAAGAAAAGGATTGGGTTGTCTCAGTTCTATGGGACAATGCAGGGGTTGGCAAATTTGACGATGAGAACAATTATGTGATCACCGGTGAAACCCATAATTCTCCTTCTAATATGGAAGCCTATGGCGGCGCCATCACTGGAATCGTCGGCGTGTACCGGGATCCCATGGGAACGGGCATGGGGGCAAAACTTTTCATGGGCAGTTTCGGATTTTGTGTGGGGGAACTTGGGTATAATGGTCCTTTGAGTCCGCCACTTCACCCAAGACGGCTATTGGACGGGGTGATTGAAGGGGTTAAAGATGGGGGGAACAAAAGCGGCGTTCCCACCACATTCGGCCAGACCCTTTTTGATCCGGGGTATATGGGCAAAAGCCTGGTTTTTGTGACCGCTCTGGGGATCATGCCGGCCCTTCTTAAGGGTAAGCCCAGCCATGAAAAAACAACCTCTCCCGGCGAATTGATTATCATGAGCGGTGGCCGGGTGGGTAAGGATGGTATCCACGGCGTTACGGCATCATCGGAGAGTTTTTCCGAGAATACACCGGCAGGACACGTTCAGATAGGCGATCCCTATACCCAGAAAAAAATGCATGATTTCCTGTTGATCTGTAGAGACGAAGGACTGACCACCTTTATCACCGACAATGGCGGTGGGGGTCTTTCCTCTTCCGTGGGGGAATCTGCCATGCTGTCCAACGGCTGTGAGGTCTGGCTGGATCAGGTGCCCTTGAAATACGAGGGGCTGGATATGTGGGAAATCTGGATATCCGAATCCCAGGAACGAATGACCATTGCGGTGAAGCCTGAAAATCTGGATCGGTTCATGGAATTGTCTGCTGAGCATGAGGTGGAAAGCACCGTGATCGGTGAATACACTGATACGGGAAAACTTCATATCAAATATAAGGATGAGACTTGCGCCTACGTGGATATGGATCTGCTGGACAAGGGATTTCCTGCCTGGGAATTTGATGCTGTCTGGCTATCGCCGGAAACCCGTGGACTTAACGAACCTGTGATCAGTACGCCGTCGGATTTTAACCTTCTTTTGACCCAGATGATGGCACGGCCAAATATCTGTTCCAAGGAATGGATTTTAAGGCAGTATGACCATGAGGTCCAGGGTGGTTCCGTGATCAAACCCCTGGTGGGGGTTAACCACAACATCCCGTCGGATGCTTCTGTGACGCGTCCTGTGTTGACTTCGGAAAAGGGAATTGCCTTTTCCCAGAGCATTCTGCCCTGGTACTCGAAGATTGATGCCTATCATATGATGACCTGTACCATTGATGAGGCTGTTCGGCGTCTCATCAGTGTTGGCGGATCATTTGACCATATCGGGGGAGTGGATAATTTTTGCTGGCCCAATATTGGATTTGATTCAAAGAAAAACCCCGACGGGAAATTTAAGGCGGCCCAGCTGGTCCGGGCATGCCGGGCTTTGAAAGACACCTGCATGGCGTATAAGATCCCATTGTTGTCTGGTAAGGACAGTATGTATGTGGACGGCCATCTTGAGGGGGAATTTGGCGAACGGGTCAAGGTCTCCGCCCTTGAGACGGTTCAGTTTTCCGCCACATCTGTTCTGGACGATATCTCCAAATGCGTGTCCATGGATCCAAAGGTTGCTGGCGATCTTGTTTATGTCATGGGAATGACGAAAAATGAGTTGGGGGCATCGGAATATTATGATCTGTTCGGTAAAACAGGGGTGAATATCCCCCAGGTGGATTTTGATGCATTTAAAATTTGTTATAAAATTCTGGAAAAAGCCATAGACATGGAATTGATTTCCTCAAGTCATGCCGTTGCAAGGGGGGGACTCGGGGTGCATTTGGGTCTCATGGCCATGGCCGGTGGATTGGGAATGGAGATTGATCTTTCCTGTCTGCCGATCCCACAAGAATTCGGAAACGATTTGTCGGCAGGTATTTGTGATGAAGCGCTATTGTTTTCAGAATCGGCCGGGCGGTTTATTTTGACGGTGGCACCGGATAAAAGAGAAGTGTTTGAAAAATTGTGTAAGGGACTTGCCGTCAGCTGTGTCGGCGTTGTTACTGGCGGTCACAATTGTCTGAAAATTAATGGCAAGGATAAAAAATCCATTGTTAATCTATCTTGTGATGCCCTTGATGCGGCGTTTAACAAGACCTTTGGAGAGATGATATGAAAAAGGTTAAAGCGT
Source organism: uncultured Desulfobacteraceae bacterium (assembly GCA_964021475.1). Taxonomy (GTDB): domain Bacteria; phylum Desulfobacterota; class Desulfobacteria; order Desulfobacterales; family Desulfobacteraceae; genus NBML01. The sequence goes on from CAXHYW010000480.1 coordinate 2,459, forward strand.
TGATTTTAACCGGTTTTGGTTTGAATTGCGACAATGAAACGGCCCTGGCTTTTGACCTGGCCGGTGCCCAGTCCCACAGGGTTCATATCAACTCATTGATTGCCGGCAAGGTGAAGCTTGGCGATTATCAAATTCTTGCCCTGGGTGGCGGATTTTCCTGGGGAGACGACCATGGGGCCGGTGTGATCCAGGCATTGAAACTCAAAAACCATATTGGAAAGGACTTGATTTCCTTTGTTGAAGAGGGAAAATTAGTGATCGGAATCTGTAACGGATTTCAGGCCCTGGTTAATCTTGGCCTTTTACCGGGACTTAGCGCCGATTACACGAAGCGTTCGGTTGCCATCACCTTCAACGATTGCGGAAACTTCAGGGATCAATGGGTTCACCTGGCCGGTAATGAAGACAGTCCCTGTGTTTTTTCCCGGGGGATTGATATGGCTGATTATCCCATCCGTCACGGGGAAGGCAAGGTTATTGCCGACCCTCAGATTATTGCACAGCTTGTGGCCAATAACCAGGTGGTGTTCAAATATGCCGACAAAAACGGCGCTGCTGCAGGGGGTGCGTTTCCCTTAAATCCCAATGGGTCCATGGATGATATTGCAGGAATTTGTGATCCCACTGGACGGATATTCGGGCTTATGCCACATCCGGAAGGATATAACCATTTTACCAACCATCCGGACTGGACCCGGGACAAAGAGCAGCTTAAACGTCTGGGAAAGACTATGGATAGGGGAATGACCGTTGGTATTGCCTTGTTTAAAAACGGGGTCGATTATATCCAGGATAATTTTTTCTAAATGGCATCATCTTTAAGGGGAGTTTGACCAACGTGCTGGGAACCATAGTTAACTGCTTGGCCATTATTTGCGGCAGCTTTGCTGGGATGCTGTTTAGAAACGGCATTCCGGAAAAATACAATCAAACCGTGATGCAGGCCATCGGCCTTGCCGTTATTCTGGTGGGGATAAAATCTGCCCTGGGCTGCGATGATTTGCTCGTGATCATTATCAGTCTGGCCCTTGGGTCTGTTCTGGGTGAGTTCATTGGAATTGAATCCTACCTGGATAAATTGGGAAATTTTCTGGAAACAAAGTTATTTAAAAATTCTAAAGGGTTTTCCGCTGGGTTTGTCACAGCTTCTCTTTTGTATTGTGTGGGCTCCATGGCCATTGTCGGTTCACTTGAAAGCGGGCTCACCGGCAACCACGATACCTTGTATGCCAAGGCCTGCCTGGATGGAATTTCCGGTATTATATTGACCTCTTCCCTGGGAATAGGGGTGATGTTTTCAGCGATCCCGGTTTTGGTTTACCAAGGGGGGATCACTTTAATGGCCGGGGTATTGAAACCATTGCTGATACCTGCCGTGGTCAGTCAGATGTCCGGTACCGGCGGTCTTTTGATTCTTGCCCTGGGTCTGAATATGCTTCGGGAAAAAAAGATCAAGGTGGG
>CAXHYW010000481.1:0-3917 GCA_964021475.1 uncultured Desulfobacteraceae bacterium
TTTAGTATACTCGTGTTGTGGAGACGCAAATATCTTGTCTGCAGGCCCTGACTCGCAAGGTTACACTGGTCGAATTCAGTCCACGCCTATTGTCCGGTGCAGATGAAGATCTGGTGCAGGTCGTTTTAAAAAAATGCAAACAGCAATTTTCAGCCATCCATACAGGATCAAAAGTCAACACCATAGAGAAATCAGATGCCGGCTTTTTGGTCACATTTGAAAAAGAGGGCAAAATGATAAGCCAAACCTTCGACAGGGTATTGGCAGCGACAGGCAGACACCCCAACACCAATGATATCGGTCTTGATGTTTTAGGTTTAAGTCCTGATGAGAAAGGGCTGATTCCCACAGATGACCAGTGCCGAACTCAAAAAAGCCATATTTTTGCTGTGGGGGATGTGACGAACGGACCTGCACTTGCCCATAAGGCCGCCCGGGAGGGAAAGGTTGCCGCCGAGGTCATAGCCGGAGCATCTTCAGCATTTGATAACATTGCGGTTCCCGCTGTTCTCTTCACACACCCGGAAATTGCATGGACAGGTCTTACCGAAAAAGAGGCAGAAGAGAAAAAAATCCCCTTTAAAAAGGGTGTGTTTCCGCTTACTGCATTGGGCCGGGCTAAAAGCATTAAAAAGACAACGGGATTTGTTAAAATTATCGTCGATCCTGAAACCGACCTTATCTTGGGTATGGGCATTGTGGGCGAGCATGCCTCGGAGATGATCTCCGAGGGAAATCTGGCAATTGAAATGGGTGCATGCCTGGAAGATCTTATCGTCAGTATCCACCCCCACCCCACATTTTCGGAATCCATCATGGAGGCGGCTGAAATGGCAGCGGGTGGGTCTGTTCATATGTTTAGAAAGAGAACCTGATGTTGGATCGTTTAAGCCATGATATCATCCCTTTTCCCCAGGATGATCTGATGTTGAACACCATAAAAAGAGATGGAGTTTCCCGGTTTAATATTTCACCATTCTCCTTTCCCGCCATTGTTGTGGGCCGGGCAAGCAGTGTTCACAAAGAGGTAAAGTTGGCAGAAGCATTATCGGACAGAATACCAATTTTCAGAAGAAAAGGGGGGGGATGTTCAGTGTTCCTTGATCCTGGAAGTTTAATCGTCTCGGCTGTATTTCCTGCTGAGGGATATTCTGAAATCCAAGCGATTTTTAATAAATCAAATTTTTGGTTAATAAATGGCCTTAGAAAATCAGGGATCACATCCATCAGCCACGACGGAATCTCTGATATAACCATTAATAACAAAAAAGTAGGAGGATCTTGTTTTTATAGAACCAAGGGATTTGCTTATTTTTCAGCTTCAATTATAGTTTCTACGGATCTACAGATGCTGGAAAAGTACCTTTATCACCCCCCCCGGGAACCGGATTACAGAAACGGCAGAAATCATCTGGAATTTGTCGCAACACTTGATTCCTATTTTAAGGAGCTAAATATACAAGATCTATCCCATAGATTGAAAATGAATCTTGGGCCAATTAATCTATGAGCACTTAGTTGATCTCAAAAAGATTTGTTAAATTTTCTTACGAATTCAAGCATAGTGCTTTATCTTGGCAAACACCTCAGGGTTAGGTTTAGGGAGCCCCGCTATTTTCCAGGCAACAATCGGGTCAGGAAACACCTGATACTGACAATCTTTTGATTGCCCGACGTTTTTGCACACCGCTCTTATTATGGGAAAAGCTTCAAATTTTTTATAATAGTCTCTTATGAATTTTAGAATATCCATCCGATCATTGCTCAAAGGACATTCCTTTGAAATACCCTCTTTATCTGCCAGAGTACATGCAACTTCTTCAGTCCAAGATTCTATATCATCAAGATATCCTTCTGGGTCCACTACCATATTTGTGTTGTTTTGATGTAAGGTCATGATTTTCATCTCCAAGAAACCCTCTATTTCAAGGACATCTTCTTTCTTTATGAATATTTCATATTTGCTATGTTATCCTTAAGCTGGGCGATTTGTAACCCGAGCCCGATGCACTGTTTCCCGTCCATGCAGATATTTGCATCTTCAGGTTCAAGATATGTTTTTAATTTAAGATTTTCTTTTTTTAAATGTACAACCCATGCATTATTATCAGCACTATATTCTACATTTATATCAATTCCACATTCTCCGATATCCGGGGAAACAGATCCTATTTTTTTACATATTTGATTTTTGTTATACATATCTCCTCCTTGTTATTTGTTTGGAAATTCAATCTCGCACTGATCATTCAAGTGGAGCCGGAAAATATAAATAGCCAGTGCAATGACCGGAACGGCCAGCACAAACCCGAAAATAGGCAACAGGGTAATTCCGATGACAATCAGTCCTGCGGCAGCGGCTAACATAATTGAACCCATCATAAGTTTGGAAATTTTCTGAGGAACACATTGTGTGGTTTTCATGACACTCTCCTTTATGTATTAACGAATATAGTCACAATTACATTAGGATGCAGGCCTTAGCGCGAAGACCGGTATCTTTAGCAACCGCTTTATAACATGCGCTCTGTTCTTGAATACTGGTTGTGCAGTAATCACAGGATCTGAGGGCATCCATCATCCGTTTCTTTCCAAGAGTACTGCACATGGCAGCTTTTTTTTTAATAAATGATTTCATGTCCACCTCCGAATATGTTGTTTGACATGACAGTTTCTATATTATTCTTGTCATGTTATATTAACTAATAATATAAGACCGAACTAACATTATTCAATGATATATTCGGGGTCAAGGCTATTTATCCCATCTCAAAGGGATAAGGACCGGTATAAGGAGGAAAAGACCCCTATAATCTCCCCTATTTAGTGTCAGGTATTAATTTGCCGGTCACATATTTATGTAAAACACTTGCTATCAATGTTTGATATGGCAATCCTTCTTCCATTGCTTTTTTTTGAAGGCCCATTAAATCTTTTGAAGCCAAACGAATGTTAATCCGTTCATCTTTTTTAAGGCTATTCTTTGCTATTGCCTGATACCGTTTACGTTCCTTTTTAACATCGGGAATGGTTTCCCATTCTCCATTTTCAACGGAGTCTAAAAGTGCTTGTTCTTCTTTTGAAAGTTTCATAATTATTTACCTCCTTCAAGATATTTTTTGGTCATTTTCCGACTTGGAATAATGGTTTTAAAAAAAATGGTTTTTTCATCTTCAACAAAATGGACCATGTGGACATACTCATTTATACTGAGGATAAAAATATTTTGGTTTGGGTATTGGGACTATTTTCCGTTGGGAAATTCGCCCCTGAGTGTGTCGTGCCGCTTAGATAATCCCCTTTTGGGTGGCCAACACTGCCGCCTGGGTTCTATCATTCACATTTAATTTATTGAAGATATTGATCATATGGCTCTTAACGGTATGGGGACTGATAAATAAAATACCGGATATTTCATTGTTGGTGTACCCCTGGGCAATATGCGCAAGCACTTCAATTTCCCGGTTGGTGAGACCAGAATCACTTTTCCCCAAACCCATGGGAGAATCTGCCTGGTTTTCATTTTGGTTATTCGCCCTGAGGGATGCTTCCAAGAAAAGGATTTGTTCATGCTGTTCCTGAATTTGCTTTTTTAACCCGGAGGTATTGAATCGTAAAGAAACTGAATTGACAACCTTTCCCATTTTATCAAAAACAGGATAAACGGCATTTTCGCTGATGGGAGAAATCAGACAGGGGCATTTGTCTGCCATCACCCGTCCCCGGGTAACCCCAGCAGCAAAGGCCATGCATGTTAGATACCCGCATTTTTGGCAATTTGTTTTTGGGAGAATTTTTAATATCTCGATTATCGGTACTTGCTTTCTTTGAGATCGGAAGAGCACACGTCTGAACTACAGCAACTCCGGAGAATCTCGTATACCGTCTTCTGCTTGAAAAAAAAAAAAAAACAAACA
>CAXHYW010000482.1:0-3916 GCA_964021475.1 uncultured Desulfobacteraceae bacterium
TCAAAGCCATTGCTGACGTACTCGGGGTGGATACCAATGGCAGAACTGTGCCTTTATTGATCAGCCTGCAAAAACAGATTACGAATATGCATCGGAGCACCGCAGCGTATTTCCGGTATTTGTTATTGATGATGCGCATCTCATGGAAAAAGAATCATTAATGGATATCTGTTCTCTGATGTTTAATCTTCAAAAGGAAACTGTGGCCGCAAGTTTTATTTTTGTGGGAGATGAAACCCTTGAAAAAACTTTCATTACAAATCATGGCTTCTGTAAAAACCAGACTCATCGGACGATTTAATTTGAACCCATTGAATGACGATGAAAGTCTTGAGATTATCAAGTTCAGACTATCCAATGCTGGCGCAACTGAAACTCTTTTTGATCAGGATGCGTTAAACATCATGTCATCTCATTGTAGAGGAAATCGACGACAAATCATGAACATGGGAACACTGCTTTTAACCGAAGCTTATTACAGACAGGAAAAAACTATCAGTGCAGAATTAATTTATAATTGTGACCAAATAGAGATATCTGAGTAAAACGGAGGCATACGAGAGGAGACTCCGATGCCAAGGTGATCAATTGTAACCCCTTAAAAACATTTCCCCTCGGGTCAAAGCAATGATGGTATTCAATATCTGAAAAAAGATGCGCACAAACTCTTGGATTTTTGCCAACCGTGACCCCACCATCTGATTTAAGGATTAAGGGGTATTTGGATTATAAAATCAGTCCTCTTGCCGATTTCAGACTCAACTTCAAGGGTCCCTTTATGATGTTCCGTAATGATGAAGTAGGATACGGAAAGTCCAAGACCGGTTCCAATGCCAATTTCTTTGGTGGTATAGAAGGGCTCAAAAATTCGTTTCCTGACCTCTTCGGGGATACCCGAACCATTATCCCCAATGCATATACGGGCATGGCGGGCATAAGAATCCAGGGTGATATTAAATTCCGGCGGATGGTTGTCATCATTGTCAGACATGGCATGGGCCCCGTTGGAAAGAATATTTAAAAACACCTGTTGCAGTTTGCTGCTTTCGCACCTGACCTGTGGTATGTCCTTGGCGTAGTGGCGATGAATCTTAATCCGTTTGAAATCAAATCTCTTTTTCAGGTCATAGGAAGTTGAGGCCAGATCAATGGTTTTATCCATCAACTCTATCAAATCACAGGGCATGAAATTTGAGGAACTCATCCGTGAAAAAGAAAGCATGTCACTGACAATATTCGCCGCCCTACTGCCTGCCTGGCGGATATTTTCGATCAGTTTTGGCAAATTGCGTTCTTCTGCGTAATTCTTGATGTTATCAAAACCCGTGCCCACCTGCTCCGCTGTTTTCACATTAACCGGCAGATCATTAAACAGCCGGTTTTGGATCAGACCGATATTGCCTATAATTCCGGAAAGCGGATTATTAATTTCGTGGGCCATACCGGCAGCCAGACCGCCCACGGATATCATTTTTTCAGACTGGATCATCATCTCTTCGATGCGGATCTTTTCCGTGTTATCATCAATCCGGATGACGGCACCGTTTATATTGTTTGTCACCAGCGGGTAGATCATCATATCTTCATAACATTTTTCAAACTTTTCTTTTTTGTTTACCCGCCTGTGGATACAAGGTTTACCAGTCTTAAGCGTTTCATTAATCAAGGAAATTTCCCTTGGACTCAACATGAACAAATCAGCCAGGATTTGATTTTCAGCATCTTTTGTATCAATTCCTGTGGTTTTCTCAATATTTTTGTTCCAGTGGATAACCTTCATGTCATGATCAATGGCAATCAAGGAAGAAGGCATCGAATCGGTGATATTTTTTAACAGGTTTTGCAGGTTTATCATTTCCAACATGGCATTATGAAGTTCACGTTCTTTTTGGATCCGGTCTTCAACCATCTGGTTTGCCAGTGTGCCCAGTAATTTAAATTCATTAAACATCAATTGCTTTACATTCATTTTGATATCAGCGTTTGCGGCTTGTTGGAAAAATTCTGTAAAGGCATTGATCCCTTTTTGTAAACGATGGGTAATAATGAGGCCGAAGGCAAGGGAAAAAAGGATGATGAAGATTGAAAACCCAATGATAACAAAAGTTTTCCGTTGAAGTTCTTTTTTGAAGTTTTTCTTTTCCCGTCCAATGGTTTTTTGAACCGCATCAAGATAGATACCTTTACCAATGGTCCACCCCCAGTCTTTAACTGAAATGGCAAAACTCAATTTATTTTCAACTATACCGGTACTGGGTTTCTCCCACTGGTACCGGGTATACCCCCCGTTCGGACTTTGGCTGGCATCAATCAATTCCTTAATAATCAATCGACCGTTATTGGAGCGTTGATTTAAGATATTTTTCCGATGATATTTTTCCAGAGGATGAAACAGACAAAAACCATTTTCTTTGAGAACAAAAATATATTGATCCGGATCATCTGCCTGCTGTGAAATCCTTGCAAGAATTTCTTTTTTGATACTGGCTTCCATGTCAGATATATAGAAGCCTGCACAGATCACCCAGTTGAGGGGTTTAAAATTTTTTACATAGGTGATTTTTGTATGATCCGATCCGGAAGCTCCCGGCTTTGTCCACAGATAGGTATAAAATCCGGAATCCTTTTTTTTTGCAAGGGCCAGAATCTCTTTAAAGATAAATTTGCCGTCAATATCCTTTAAATTTCTATGGTCTTTGCCTTCCATTGCCGGATTATCCGCATTCAGCAGAACGGTTCCTTCATGGTTGAGAATAAAAAAATATCCAGTACCGTTATTCCATCGAAGGGGACGGAGGGTTTCAATTATTTTTTCTTTTAAAGCGGCATCGGATATTGAGTGTCGGTCCATGCTGTATATGTGAGCAGCCAGGGAGTATGCCTGCTGTACCTGGGCATTAACAATTTCTTCGACCCGTTGACGCGCACTGGCTCGTTTATACTCGACAAAATTCAACACATTGCTGACATCATTGAAAACAATTGTTTCATAGGATGTCATATATTGTGATTCCATCTGTTCCAGCTCATCTTCTTTCTGGGACATCTCGGAAAAAATCCAAAAACTGCCAATGGTTGGCGCTATGATAAAAATTGTGAACAGAACACTGATAAAACCTGTACCGGAAAGAGATTTTGGATTTATGATGGTTTTAAATTTCATTTATCTGCCAGACGCTTATTCAACCAGTGGGACAATTTTCCCGTTCCGTATGTGGGTTAGGTATGTCAAATCCAGTCCCTGGTGATCTTCCGGTCCAAAAGTCAGGACAATGTCATCAATTTTCATTGTTTTTTTTTGTTCAATATAATCAATAAACCGTTGCCGGGTGATGGGTTCTCCGATACCGTTTAAAACGTCAATGAAGAACCGCCCTGCAATATATCCTTCCAAGGATATATAGGAAAGCTCCTGCTCCGGCTGAAATGTTTTCATGGCTTGGGCGTAATTTTTGACAATTTCCATGTCCATGTTATATGGGGAGGGTACAACCTGGGAAATAATGATATTCTCCGTGGCATGCCTAAGAGCTTTAATCAAAGACTGGGTACCGGAAAAAGAAAGGGTTGCAAAAACCGTCTGATTCATTCCCTTGGCTTTCGCAAGTTTTATAAACTCGGCACATGGCTGGTAGGACCCCACAAGAACGACTGCCTGGGGTGATGATTCCCGGATCCTTAAAAAACTGCCCATAACCGCAACGGTATTGCGCTGATAGCTATGGGCACTGATCAATTTGAGACCAAATGATTTAAGCGCATTCTTTACCCCCTGCAGACCTGCAAATCCGAAGCTGTCATCTTGATAAAAGCATGCAATTCGATTAAATTGTTTTTCTAAGACAAGATACTTGATAATTCCCAATGTTTCTTCTTCATACCCGGCCCGGATGTTGATGACATGGCTTTTTACAGG
>CAXHYW010000483.1:0-3909 GCA_964021475.1 uncultured Desulfobacteraceae bacterium
AATTCCTAAATCTAAAATCCTATAGATTGATCACTTTGTCAGCATATTGCATGGCCGTAACAATATCCAGCATATTGGTGGTCTGGCCCACTTTCTTTTCTTCCATAAGTCCCAAATGGGTCAGGCAGGCACCACAGACAAGAATGGTGACATTGTCGGCTTCCAGGGCCCTAAGTTCTTCTAAAACCGCTGAATCGCTTGTGGCAAGTTTTACCCCGTGGTTGACAAAGACCATTTGCCAGAGGTCTTCTCCCATTTCTTTCAGGGTTTTGATGAAATTAATCATGAGTTTTTCACCCAGCACCTCATCCCCTCTGCCAAGCTGGGTGGCAGAAATCATCACCATTATTTTTTGGGAAGATCCCAGGGGGGTGGTTTTTCCTGGAGCCGGGGCCGAAATTATTTTGGCATCTGCCACATCTTTTTTCCCTTCCACAGCAGATGAAATGCCATCGGAGTCAACCGAAACCTCAAATCCGTGAAAGCTTAAAAATCGGCTGACGTTTTCCACGGCCGCATCATTGTCAACCAGGATGCGTACATGGTTCAGGGCGTTGGCTTCCAGAAGATTTTTGGTGTTCAGCACGGGTGCCGGGCAGTCTAATTTTCTACAATCAAGTTCTTGCATGATAGGGCTCTTTTTTTTATGGTTATGGTTAACTTTTTATTCTAATGAGGCAGGACAGAGAAGTCAAATTGAGATATCCAATTGAGATCTTAATATCGATTTAAATTTTGAATGGGTGAAAAAGATTTGACACAATCGTGTGGGTATGGCTTTTATTAAAGGTAAATATTAGATTTTTAAAGGAGACAGACCATGATTATTATTTCAAATGTGACCTATCCCCCGGAAGGTACCCGGGAAGTCGCCAAGCGGTATTTGACAGCACCGGCGTTGCCAGCGTTTATCACGAAAAAAGGACCCTATATTTCGGCAAGCACAACCCAGGGAATGCATTCTATTACCTACTATGAGCTGGAAAATGACCGGCTGGCTGATGGGCTGAAGGCCATTGGAGACAGCCTGGCCATTTACTTTGGTGTGCCTGGATATAAATATGACATCAAGCCCTATTTTGAGTTGGAGGAGGGGTTAAGTATCCTTGGGTTGTGATATCAGCCTTGGTTTTTTGCCCAGCCACAAATGGTTTCAAAGCCTAAAAATTTCCATTCATGGGGGAACTTTTGGCATTGCAAGGGTTTTACCGGATTGATTTTACAGCCATTTCCCATGAGAAAAATGCAGGAACCGTCCTTTTTTTCCATGAGGGATAAGGTGGTGCGGTCTTTTGTCAGGATGGTGAATTGATCGATTAATTCATGGACATCCATACCCAGAAACAGGGCAATGGCATCGGGCTCTTCTTTTGTCAGTCTAACATAGCCCGGTACCCGGCAGCAGGCATGGCACTGAATACAATGAAAAGTTGATAAATCCATGGTCCTTGCCCTTCCCCATAAAAAAAACGTTGTTTGATGCCCTTATGCCTTCAATTTGTTGCCTTGTTTATATCAGGAGTTTCAGACCAGATCAAGTCAACAAGCTGTCGGGATGTCAACCGTCTTCTGGATAGGGAAGCTTCTTTTCTTTCCACCACCACTTCCGCTGGCATGGGGCGAAGGTTGTATGTCCCGCCCATTGCATAACAATAGGCACCGGCATCCTGGATGGACAGGATATCCTTTTCCCTTATTTCCGGTAGGGGCCTGTCCTTGGCAAAAAGATCCCCTGTTTCACAGATATTTCCGCAGATGTCATAGATAAATGGGTCTCCCTTTGGGTTGCTGATATTAATAATTGTGTGATAGGCATCATAAAACATGGGGCGAATGAGTTGGGGGAAACCGGAATCTGTGCCGCAGATGGTCCTGTTTCGATTGTGTTTAATGGTATTTACTTCAACCAGCAACTGACCTGCCTGGGCGGTCAGGTATTTGCCGGGCTCAAACCGCAGTGTCAACTGCCTGCCGTAGGTTTTGCAGAAGTCTGAAAAGAGTTGGATCACCTGGATGCCCATTTGTTTATAATCCACCTGGGTTTCATTCGGTCCGTACGGTACCTTGAATCCTCCGCCAAAATCCAGGAACGCTAAATCCGGGAAGTTTTGTGGTGTGGCAATGGACATGATCCGGCCCATGGCAGTGAGAATGGAATCGGGCTTTATTAACCCGGATCCTGTGTGCTCATGGAGGCCAACCACTTTTAAGCCATAGGTGTCAATGATGGTTTTTACCCGGTCCACATCTTCCAGGAGAATGCCAAATTTGGTTAAATCCCCTCCGGTTTTTATTTTGTCATGTTCGCCGTCCACAACATCCGGGTTGAATCGCAGACAAACCTGGGTATGGGGATAGCTTTTGCCATATTTTTCAAGCCGGGACAGGGAATCAATATTTATCAGGACACCGGTTGCCGCGACTTCATCCATTTCGGCCTCCTTCATGTTGTTGGCGGTATAGATAATATCACAGGGGGCAAATCCGCAGGAAAGAGCCATGTAAAGATCCCCCGGGCTGACCGCATCAATACCGGCACCCAAATTTTTCAGGGTGGTTAAAATTGAATGGTTGTAATTGGCTTTCATGGCATACAAAACTTTTAGGGTTGGCCAGGGAAACGCATCACAAAAGGAGCGGTACTGGTCTTTTATGCGGTCCAGGTCATAGACATAGGTAGGGGTGCCAAATTTTTTGGCAATGGTTTTGAGCAGGGGGGTATTCATTTCCATATAAAATCTCCGGTTGCAAGGGTTCGGGAAATCATATATGAAAAAACAGGCTTGTCAAGAATATTATTCTTAGAAAAAAGGAATACTAAGAATAATATTCTCTATTTTTTAAACAAAAAGAGATAAATTGGGTATTATTAGGGTTTCTGGAGAATCTTTCAATACAGAATCGATGTTGGTTCGGATTTCCGCCAGGGTGTCGGCCTTGATGAGTTTTTTTTGGATGGCCTGGGAGAATTTAAAATTTGCGCAAAAATAAGGGGCAAATTTTTTAAACATTTTGACCCCGAAATGATCGTCATAGTGCTGGCTCAGAAGCTCGGTGAAACGAAGAGCAGTGAAATGGTAAATATCGTCCCCCGGCAGCATTTCTTTTGTCCACTGGGCAAAAATCCAGGGTTGTGACACGGCCATCCTTCCTAACGAGAGCCCTTGGCAGGCAGTCTGATCCACCATTTTAATCCCGTCGGCAATGGTAAACAGATTGCCGTTGCCAAAAACCGGTATGGAGATGGCCTCTTTCACCATGGCAATGATCTCCCACCGGGGGGGGCGATTTCGTCTGTCCGGGGCCACCCGGGGATGGAAGGTTAGGGCATCGGCTCCGGCATCTTCAAATTTTCTGGCCATGTCCGCGGCAAATTGGGGATTGTTTTCCCACCCGGTTCGAAATTTTACAAAAACCGGACAGGACACCGCCTGCCGGACGGCTGCCACAATATCAACGGCAATCTCCGGAGTTTTTAACAGGGCTGCACCACATCCTTTTTTGCAAATGGCTGCCACGGAGCAGCCAAAGTTGAGGTCCACGCCGAAAAACCCTTCGGCGTCGATACGGCGGGCTGCCAGGGCCATGCTTTTCGGCTCCGATCCGAAAATCTGGCAAACCAGAGAGGCAAGTTCCGCCGGTCGCCAGGTAAATACATTGGAGAAAGCTGGATTTTCATGGGGAACTGCCCTGGCACTGCACATGCCGGTGAACAAAAGACCGAATCCACCAAATTCCGATATGAGCTCCCTTAAGGCAATGTGTCCCAGGCCTGCCATGGGGGCCAGCACCATCCGGTTGTTGATGGTTTTCTCACCAATGGACAAAGGGGTGTTCAGATAGTGGGCCAGGTCTTCTTTTGTTTTTATGGGTGTCTGGGTCATGTGAAGTTTCAGTTCTTATGGGATT
>CAXHYW010000484.1:0-3902 GCA_964021475.1 uncultured Desulfobacteraceae bacterium
ATGTCAAAACCTTGAGCGATTGGATTGGCCGAATGGAGGCCAACAAGGGAAAACTGCTTAAAATTGTTTCAGAAGATGTATACCGGGTCTATCATGTGTTTTTTATCGGCTCCCTGGTATCCTTTCGGCAAAAGGAAATCGCATTATTTCAAAATCTCTTTTATAAATCGGGCCTTGGGGAATCCAAATGGAATTATTTTTTAACACCCTTTTCTAAAATTTAAGCCCAATAACGGACTTAATAGGGGGGCTAAGGATGAATCAAAAACTACCGGATATCCAAAAATTTAAAGATCGGATTTTTCACAAAAAGAATGTTCTAGGAGGGTTGCTTTCTTTTTCATTAAAATTATTGGACGCAAAACTTGTCGGCCTTGTCTTTGGAACCGATATCACCCTTTCAAGATTTTTACCGCCTGAAAAATGGGACAGGGGGGTGATGGATAAGTTTGATGGCAAAAGGATATCTGGACTCTTTTGGAAATTTTTTGGTAAATACATTGTCAAAATCAATAAAAAATCTCCGATCCATTTATATGAGATCAATGGGTTTGGGGATAGAGTTGAAACCCAGGGCGTTATTTCCTATGTTCTTAGAAATCACCAGGATTTTTATGAAAAAGGGATAAAGATTTTAATAATTGACAACCCAGTCCAGGACGATGAAAATCCAGATCAGGATTTTGCTGATTTTTCCGTTACCTCCTATGACGGTCTTGGGTTTGATTTTCTTTCAAATATTAAGGTCAATACAAATATTACAAGGCAATTTAATCCCAAAAATTTTATTGCCGCCTATATCCCGGATTATGGTGCCATTGTTTTTAATACGCTTGCCCCGGATTTGCTGTCAAAAAAAAATGGAAGCTTTTCCAGAGAGACAGAGCTTAGAAAACGACTGGATATCCTTATTGTTGCAATTGAATCGGCTTCTTTGGCCTACCTGGGATTTGCAAAGGGAAAACGGGCTGAAAAGGTAATCCGGCGTAAAGAAAGGGAACTTAGAAAGACAGCAGAGTGCCTGAAGGAAAAGCAAGTTGAACTCACGGCTCAAAAAAAATATCTCCGGGCGGTGGGGGGAGTGACAGCCGAACAATTGGACATGATACCCTTAAGCATACCAGATGGTGTGTATGCATTCATCGACATGGTGGGGTCTTCTATTATCCGGAAAAGTTTACAGCCAAGGGATTTTTTCCTGATTTTGAATTTTTGTCATGAAATATCAGCAGAGAATGCCAGCCGGTTTGCCTGTCGCGTGGATAATTTCATAGGAGATAGCGTTTTTTTTCTAAATGTTTCTATTTTTGATGATTCAATACATGGGAACAAGCCCGGGCATCAAGAACGAGTCATGTTGATGACCTGTATGCTGGCCTCTGTATTTAATGAGATAAATCTTTTACAGCAAGGTCGTCACCCCATGGACAGGGAGCGGCGGGTGGCCACCCTGGTAAAAACTAAGGGTATAAATATTGGGTTTAGATCGGGGCTTACGCAAGGGGCCGCATTGATAGGACCTGTGGGAAGTCGTAAACGAAAAATTATTACGGCCATTGGAAAGACCGTAGATACGGCATCCAGACTTGAAAGCTGTGGAAAAAAAGATAAAATCCATATCACAAAGGATACGTTAGAAATACTGAATACTGCCATGGTGTCAAAGGATACCCCCATCATCCGGTCCATCGTATTGGGAGAAAAAAACAGCGACTGGCTAAGGGCAAGGCAATATCTTCCATTTTTTGATTTCTATAAAAATTTATTTTCCCTGGGAAATGATGTGGTCCAAAAGCGCGGTCCTGTTTCCTACAAAGAGTTTTCAAACCAGGAAACATATCTTATTGAATGTTTACCCAGGGTTTGTCGTCCTATCGTTTGTTCGGGGATTTAAGACCAGGCTTTGCCTAAGGTTTTTCCTGGAATTTTTTTATGAATTCAAGGGTGTGTTTTTCCAATGCCTGGATAAGGATTTTCGTATTTTTTCCGGGTTTCCCCTGGCCGATGAGGGTACCATCAATTTGAATAACAGGAACCACCCCTTTATTGGTACCCGTGATGAACACTTCATCTGCTTGTAACAATTTTTCTAATTTAAGAGGTCTCTCCTCAACATTGAACAATTGATGTCCCAACGTCAAAATGACCGATCGGGTGATCCCTTTTAAAACGCCTTGGCCAGGAGTGACCAAGTGATCCTTGAAGAAAGCAAATAAGTTGCTGGTGGTGCCCTCAAGGGCTTCATTTTTTTTGTTGACGTATATCGCCTCTACAGCGTTTTCTTCTTTTGCTTTTT
Source organism: uncultured Desulfobacteraceae bacterium (assembly GCA_964021475.1). Classification (GTDB taxonomy): domain Bacteria; phylum Desulfobacterota; class Desulfobacteria; order Desulfobacterales; family Desulfobacteraceae; genus NBML01. Next base: position 2,297 of record CAXHYW010000484.1, read on the forward strand.
TCAGTGCTATGGCAGCCTGGATATAGGAGGTGACCTTTGCATCAGGGACCTGCCTTTCCTGGTGAATGGTAATGGTTTTTACGCCATTGGCGTACCAGAGCTGGGGCAATTTTTTGATGGGGGTAACCATGACAATCAGTCTGGGCGTTTCCATGGGGGTAAAAAAATCGGGACTGGAACCGCCGGTTATAACGATCCGAATATTGGCTTCGGCAATCCCTTGGTTGAGAGACAGGGTTTGAAGAACGATTTCTTTGATCTCCTCTTGGGTCCAGGGAAGGGATAAGCCGACCTTATGTGCGGAGTGTTCAAGTCGCAGGATATGTTCGTTCAGAAAATAAGGTCGGCCGTTATAGGTACGCATGATGTCACAGACCCCGTAACCGCGCAAAATGGAAAGGTCGTCAACCGGTAAAACCGCTTCGTCTGATGGAACATACCTTCCGTCCACATAATAAATTGTCATGGATAAAACTCCATAAGTTGAAAAATTGATATTTTTATAGTAACATTTTAGAGTAAAAATAAGTATTTCACAGGGAACTTCAATGGAAGGTGGTAAAATAATGGGATTTTTTTCCGGTATTAAATATAATATTAATGGGTTTTCTTTGGCACTAAAAACGCCTTCATTATTAATGCTCGGGTTACTTAGGTTTTTTGTTGTTTTTGGGTTAACCCTTTTTTTATCCGGATTGATTCTTTACTGGCATGAGGAAATTTTGACCATGATATGGAAAATGCCCGAGGGGTGGCTTATCTATGTGTGGAATGTTGTTGCATGGGGTTTGTCTCTTTTTCTGGCCAGCATTGCCATGGTGTTGTCTTATTTGATTGCCCAATTATTTTTTGGTGTGTTTATCATGGATTATATGTCACAAATTACCGAAAGTATAGTACTTGGGAAAAAGCCTTCTTCTGGTCAAGGTTCCTGGGGGACACTTTTTTTCTATCTGATTCGTCAGGAAATACCCAGGGCCATCCTGCCTGTTCTCATCACACTTGTTATGATGTTGGCAGGTCTTTTTACCCCCTTGAGCCCTTTTATCTTTGTTCTGTCCTCTATGGTTGCCGGCATCTTTTTGGCCTGGGACAATACCGATTTAGTTCCTGCAAGAAGGATGATACCATTTGGGGAACGGATGCAATTTTTAAAGGGCAATTTACCCTTCCACCTGGGATTTGGAATTTTGTTTCTCATCCCCTGGCTGAATATATTGTTTTTATCTTTTGCACCCGTGGGCGCCACCCTTTATTATCTGGATAAAGAACGGTCAGGGATTTCTTGAGTGTCTCTCGTCTGTAAAGAGGTGTCGGACTTTTTGCCCCGGGAGCAGTGCCAGGTCAGCCCTCTTGATGATCCGATTATTACGTGTAAAAATTGTGGTGGGATCATTACTCGGCCCTCCTGTCAAATACAAATGGACAACGCATTCAGCCATGTCTTCGCCAATCCACATGGTCATGTATTTGTCATTGGCTGTTTTGATGATGCCCCAGGATGCGTGGCAGCTTCTCCCCCATCTTCAGAGTTTTCCTGGTTCAAAGGATATGATTGGAATGTCTCGGTCTGCCATCGGTGTGACATCCATTTGGGTTGGATTTT
>CAXHYW010000485.1:0-3891 GCA_964021475.1 uncultured Desulfobacteraceae bacterium
TCCAGGATTGGGCATCATCGGCTGCGTCCACAACAATACCGGAAATTTCATGACCAAGGGTTAAGGGTGGCGCATTCACCGTGGGAACCCCGTGGTAAAAATATCCAAGATCGGTGTGGCAGATACCGCAGCCAGCAACTTCAACCAGCACCTCTCCAGGATTTAGTTCAGGTACCGCTATCTGGGTTTTTTCCAGTTTTCCGGGAGTTTCAACTCCTGTTTCCCTATCCTTCTTAAAAGGACTGGTCATTTGCCAGGTCCAGATTTTTTCAGGCACACTTCCCATTTATTCTCTCCTTATTATAAGGTTACCAAGCCTCTTTGTTGAAAGAGGCCGATCATATGCATGTTCGTTTAACAACTTATCTTTTCAGCATTTCACCACTTTAACTTTTGTCCCGATCCATTCAGGTGGCAGGTAAACCCTACCAGAGTTACCACTTGACTTGACCTTTTTTTCAATGAGCTCTTCTCCATAGATTTCAAATTTTACTTTAATCCTGGTACCATTTTCTATAAAACGGCCACTGATGTCATCTTCCTGGGTCATAATGGGTAACTCCTTTTTATGGAATAACCAGAAAAGAGATATATTCCAGCTACTACTTAGATGCTTTATAGTTATATTACAGCTACACGTCAAGAATTTATTCTTTTTTTTTAAAATCTAACCGCTCGTCCAAATGATATCAATTTATACCTCAGGTTGGATAAAATTTAGGTCAATCACCATCATGGCCTAAATTTTCAAAAAAATTACTTGACATATACGGGCAATCCTAACTATAGCTATTCCTAACTTGTTTCATATAGAACACATTGGATTGTGTTTACTCATCAAAGGAGTGTGCTCCAAAAAATGGAACACTCCTTAACTTTGGAACAGGCATTCTTTATACTTTTTTTTAACAGGAGATTCCCAGCATGGCGACCGGTACCGTAAAATGGTTTAACGACTCGAAAGGATTTGGATTTATTGAACAAGAAGATGGCGGAAAAGATGTGTTTGTACATCATTCAGCAATCAATGCAGCAGGATTCAAATCCTTGAATGAAGGGGACCGTGTTTCCTTTGATATCGAAGATGGACAAAAAGGTCCTGCTGCTGCAAATGTAACCGTACTGTAGTCAACGGATTTATTTGTACAAAACCTCATCAAGGTGACTTAAAGTCTCCGGGTGAAAGAAAATTAAAGTCTCTGGGGGGAATACCGTCCAGGGACTTTTTGATTTTAGGCAGCAAAAAAATATTAAATTTCATAAAATCATTAGGGACTGCAGATGAAATAATCCCGGCCAATGGGGAAACCATATTGATTGACAAGCGCCCCCCGATCACTGTAGATAACCTTTCAAATAGCTGGCATTGATAAGAACAGGTGTGAACCGAGGATAAAAATGATTGTATTGGATGCAGTAACAAAAAAATTTGGTGACCTAACAGCTGTGGACACAGTTTCATACCAAATTAATAAAGGCGAATTTTTTGCATTGCTTGGCCCCAATGGTGCCGGCAAGACGACCATTATAAAAATGCTGTTGGGATTTATTCAACCCACTTCAGGCAGCATCACGATAAATGGAATTCCCTGTTTCAAAACCCGGGCCAGAAAAAATATTGGATATATCGCAGAACAGCACATGATTCCCCCAACCCTATCCGGACTTGAATATCTTCGTCGCCATGCAGCACTCATCGGATTGTCCGGGAAAAAAGCACGAGTTGAAATTGAACGGGTTGTGGAAGTTGTCTCAATGTCAGGAAGGGAAAAGAAAAAGAGCGATGGCTATTCAAAGGGGATGAAACAACGGATCGGTATTGCTGCGGCCATCCTGGGAACTCCGGAGCTGTTGATCCTGGATGAACCGATTTCAGGCCTTGATCCCATGGGAATCAGGGATATTCGAAAAATCCTTGATTCCCTGAGGCAAAATGAAACAACGATTGTCTTAAATTCCCACCTATTGTCAGAGGTTGAAAAGACATGTGATACCGCGGCCATCATGAACCAAGGCAAAATAGTCATAAAAGATTCAATTGATGCAATATTGGCACAGGGCGAAAGCCTTGAAGATGTTTTTGTCAAATATATCACCCAAAACAATCCCCCTTTATAAAGACCCAATAAAATGTTTATTAAAATTGCACAATATACCATTGTCGACCAAATGAAGGCCAAAAGTTTTTATCTTCTCCTGGCCATGTCCATGGGACTTTTATTTCTAATGCGGGGCTGTTATTCCACAGATTATATGGTCAACGGTCAACAGGGAGGCATCTGGGATGTTTCCCGTCTCATTTTCCAGGTGATTGTGATGGGAATGCTGCTGATGGTTTCCATGTTATCCATGAGAATTTTCACCAGGGACCAGAACGATGGATCAATGCAGATGTTTCTTTCAAGACCTGTCAAGCGGTGGGAATATGTGCTTGGCAGACTGTTCGGCACTTGGTTTCTGGCTTCCGGGTTTATGCTGATGTTACATTCAACGGTGTTTTTAATTGTCTGGTTCCAGAGCGGCAATTTAAATTTCGGATATATAGCGGCATCCATCATCTGTTCAGTGAATCTGTTGTTTATTGTCACGGCCATCTGTTTATTTTCTTTGCTGATGCCCGGTTTTATCAGCGTCCTGTTTGCACTGGGTCTTTTGTGCACAGGATTTGTTTCCGATGGGGGCTATCGCCTCTTAAACTCTGAGCTGTTTGCCGCCATGACATCTTCTGGCGCACAGCCCCCCCCTGAACTATGGCGGATTCTATACCCGAAATTGTTCATGGTCCAGGCCTATGCCGACACATTAATTTCCCAAAGTGAATTTATGAACCTTGGACCCATTCATCCAATCATAAATGTCCTTGGGTTCACTCTTCTGCTTATCGCCCTGACACTCTTGGTATTTAACAAAAAGTCCATCTAAGGACCTGATATTGAAATCAGTACCTTTTTTGACTATGAGCACAACTGTTTCGTCCAGCTGGGGACCAATAAAATAGAAACTTTTTTTCTTTCTTCTGTAATGCTCAAATTTAGGTGTAATGTCAATTTTTCATGTATTTAATAGCACGCGAAAAAGGCATTGCTTGTAGTGTTCATTGACATACTTTATTCTGCCGACCGGTGGTTGCCGGTCGTTCACCCAGAGGCGAATTTTCAAACGGAAAACACACACCTTTTCTGATCCGATTTAATAAATATTTTTTTTAAAATATGTTTTAACTTTGTAGACATGCCGGAGCATTTGTAATACTTTGTATATACGCTCAATTCGTAAAAATTGGGGTGATTTTTTGCCAGTAAATTAAGATGATCGATTTTAAAGAGCGGAGTTTGACCTTCATTGAAAATGCCTAGGAGAAATATTGAATCAGGCATTAGCAAAGATTAGATCAATTTTAAAATAATAGAGGAGAAGGGAATTGAAACTAAACATAAAAGAGTTTTTATTAACATTCGCTATCCTGTTGATGTTTTATGTACCACTGACAAGATTTACCGAATTGCCTTTTTGGGTGGCCGCTTTGTTATCATTACCTGGTACTTGGGTTATCCTCTATATTATTAAAAGATACTCAAAAACTGAAACAGAATAGGGGACAGTGCCTTTGGCATATATAATTTTAGGATTGATGATTTGTGTTTTCTCGATTGGAATGCTCAACTCTTCCGACTTATCATTTTGGGGCGTAGTGGGCATTTGTTTTGGAGGTTTTTTAATTTTAAAAGGTCGTAGTAAATCAGGCATTGATGAATAATATCTAAATATTAAAACCTCAACTTTCTGAGAAGTAAATCCATCTCTATTCCCCTTCCCATTTGGGCGTTTGCCTAATTGAAAGGCCGAAATATACAAGTGCTTGGCCCATTATCAGGTCGAGCATGGAATTTA
>CAXHYW010000486.1:0-3889 GCA_964021475.1 uncultured Desulfobacteraceae bacterium
CTCACAGTCTGCGGATGGCCCTGAGACATATAAGGGCGGTGCCGATAACGATACAGTAGACGGCAGAGAAGCCGGGCGTAGCTTGAAACTATACGGCGACGAAGACGAAGACATGCTCTATGGCAGTAAATACGACGACTACCTGGAAGGCGGCAAGGGCCGTGATACCATGAAAGGTGGATCCGGCAACGATACTTTTTTTATTAAAGGCACGGACTCTGACTATGACATTTTCAATGGCGGGCTTGGAGTAGAAGATAAAATTCAGGGCAGCACCGGTGACGACACCATCCGGCTCCATGATTTTCAAGGAGAAAACACAGTAGAGATCATCAACGGCGGCAAAACATTCCTGTTTTGCGAAATAAGGAGGATGGCTGCATGAGCGGAATTTATGTGCTGGTAGTATTTGGGATCTGGCTGCTTGCCAGCTGGATGATCATTCATTTCTGGCGGCGATGGCAGCCGTCAGATCAAAAAAAGAAAATACTGCGTCTGGCTTTGGGTATCCTCATTTTTTCGGTCTGGTTTGGCGGGACCTTTTGGATGGTTGCCGGGAAAAAGATGTATTGGGATGCCAAAGTTCGGGAGTGGTGCGCAAAAGATGGGGGGGTAACCGTTTATGAAACGATTGAGCTGCCCGCTGAGATGTTTAATGAATGGGGGCAACCTAATTTTTATCGGCCCACCCAAGATGAGAATGCTCTGGGTGATGGCTATGTTTTTGTGGAGCAAAAGAAGATATACCGGATGACTTCACCTCATGTGTCAAAAAGAGTTTATACGGTTTTTCGTAAAGCAGACCATAAATTACTTGGAAAATCTGTAATTTATGGCAGAGGTGGGGGGGATTTCCCCGGTCCCTGGCATGGTTCGAGTTTTAGTTGTCCGAAACATCCTCCAATCCTATCGCTTTTTTCTAAAATTTTTCAAAAATCTAAGGAGAACAAAGAATGAGTGTGGATAAATATTTGAAATATAGTGAATTGGCTGAAGCCGCATATGTTGATCTAACGCCAGGTCTCATAGACAAAGACGTCTTAAAGAATAATGGGAAAGGCTTGACTGAAGCCCAAGCCCAAGCTTTCATAGCCAACTACGCCGTCATAGACCAATACGACGGCAGGGTTGAAGAAAGTTATATAGATGAATTGGGTTTTGAGCATACCTACCTTAAGCCAACCGGTTTATCCGTAACAATATTTGAAGATGGTGCCGGGAACCAGACAGTGGCTGTCCGGGGTACAGATGACTGGTACGATTTTATAACCGATGTTATCGATATCGCAATACTGGGCTCCGCAGAAAATCAGGCGCAGTATAAGGCACTTTCAGAAAAGGTGACGGCCTGGACCGCTGACGGAACGCTTCGGTCAGGTTTTACCGTAACCGGCCATTCCCTGGGCGGTTTTCTGGCCCAGGCCCTGGCGGCAGAGTTTGATTCTGATATATCAAAAATCTATACCTACAACGCTCCTGGGTTCAACGAGGAAGAAGATTTTTCAAATGCTACCAGGCAGTTTTTGGAAATGTTCGGGCTTTTCGATAAAACCATACCCAATGATAAAATCGTTAATCTCCGGGCGCTCCAGGGCCCTTCCGGCACAGCCGGGTTGGGGCAGATGATTGGGTCAGTGGAAGGCATCACAATCGAGGATCAGTTTCCCGATCTGACGGCCAATCACTCGATTAAACATATGGTTGATGCGCTTGCGGTTTATAACCTTTTGGGCACTATTGATGCCAATATAGAGAAGGATACAATTACCCATATTTTAAACGCCTTCCCGGTGAAGGATGCCGACAATCTGCTGGAAGCGGTCATTTCCAGTGTGGGAAAGATTTACGGCGAGGATTATCCGGCAATTGAAACCAGTCTTCAGGGTCAAACCTCCCGGGATGTTTTACATGCCAATATTTCGGGTCTTTCCGGTGTTGTTTCTGAAAATTCCGGTCAGGCAACCATCACCTCTTTGACAGAAAACAGCATCTCTTTTCTTGAAACCCTGACCGGCAGCATGGATCAACTATATGCCTTGCTCAACCTGAATCCTTTTTATATCGAGGGCGTTGATTATAGTTTCCTCAATGTAGATGGTTACCTTGAAGCAGAAAACTATTCAGAAAAGTTCATTCAAGACCGTGCAGCATTTCTTTACCATTCAATAAATGAGGGAGAGTTATCCCCAACATCAGAAGATATTGATTTTAAGGATTTGTCATTAGATGTTCAGGCGTATGCCGGAAACGGTGAAATAGATCTGCCTGTCAACGCCAAGTATATCTTTGGATCTGAAGGAGCGGATAGTATTGCCGGTGGTTCCTCAATTGTGAACCGGGCGGACCACCTCTACGGCATGGGCGGCAACGACACCATCCAGGGGTATGGAGGTGAGGATTATATCGAAGGCGGAGCGGGCCGTGATACCATGAACGGCGGAGCGGGCAACGACATATTTGCCATCATAGGAGAAGACGAGGACTACGATATTTTCAACGGCGGTGCAGATGAAGACACCATCCTCGGCAGCACCGGTGACGACACCATCCGGCTCCATGATTTTCGAGGGGAAAACACAGTTGAGATCATCAACGGCGGCGGCGGTGAAGACACCATAGCCGGGACGGATATGGCAGATATCATAGACCTGTCCGGCACCACCCTGGTCGGTATAAAAGAGATCCGGGGGTGTGACATGACCGATATCATCATCTTCAGCAGAGATGACTACAATTTAACATGGAGGTTTGCGGCATGAGAAAAATAAAACGATTGAAAATAAAGACAGGCTTATTGTTTATTATGTTTGATTGGGTACCTGATTTGTTTTCTGAGTATTTTGCGAGGATCTATAAAAAGCGAGCAGGCCAATGAGTTTGTCTTTAGCACATTGGAGAGAACGGAAAATCCGGGAGAAAGGTATGGGAGGTTATCATGAATATTAAATCCATCATTATCAAGCTGTTGGTTGGCACAAGTTTTGTCGCCTTGGTCGCCATAATTGGTTTAGTTGTCTTCACATGGCCCTTGGCCACATTGCTTTTTGTAAAAGAGAATCCTTCTCCTTACGAGAGTGTTCCCATCGATCTGTCCAAAGCAGGTAGCGTTGCGATAACTGAGTTGCACATTAACAAAAAAGATTCATTTCATTTCTTTTTAGAATTCGAGTTTAAGAGGGGGGATGAAGAATCTCTGACAGTTTCTAAAGTTCGCAAAGAGCTTAGAACATTTCTAGTCGATGATTATTCCCAAGACAGCCCCGGGACAATTATTCCGATCAGGCTAACAATCACTAAGCTGGATGGTGAGAATCAAATACCATACCACGATGAAGTATATGATACCAAAGGACTATATGGTTGGAATAGTCATGAATTTAGAAGATGGATAACCGGAATTCATTTACAACCCGGCAAGTATTCAGCCCGCCTTGAGAGTATGAAAGCTTTTCCAGAATTGCCCCAATCGACAATCACTTTACAAGTATATTTATCTTTTAGAAAATAAAACAGTGGAGGTAAAATCATGTACACATTGACCGTAAAAATAGCAGAAGCTGGAACAACATATATTCATCCTAAGAATGGGAAAACTCACTCATCATTTGCGGGACATATGTGGTATTCCTTATCAGACGAAAATGGCTCAACTAGTTCTTTTGGTTTTGCACCAAAAAAGAGTGGACTGACCGGTCCTGGTGACATTACCAAATATGATGATAAGGGTTACCAGTCAACATATTACACAGGTTCCATCGTGATAAGTCAAGACGTGTACGATGACCTTATGTCTTGGGGCGAGAGTTATCCGGGGTTTGATAAGTATTACCGTGCCGGATGGAATGATTGCATCGATTTTACATGGGAAGCGTTAGAGAAAGGCGGGTTT
>CAXHYW010000487.1:0-3878 GCA_964021475.1 uncultured Desulfobacteraceae bacterium
ATAGCGTTTTCAACCAGGTTTGTCAGGATCTGACGGAGCCGTCCGGGATCCCCTTTAACAAAAGCCGGAATTCGGGGATCCACCTGATGAAGCAGATCCAGTTGTTTCTCTCCGGCCCTGAATGCCATGGTGGTAATAAAATTTTCCAGCATGGTGTGGATATTAAAATCAATTTCTTCCAGGTCCAGTTTTCCGGCCTCAACCTTTGAAAAATCAAGAATGTCATTGATCAGGGTGAGCAGCGATTCCGCACTCTCTTTTATGGTTCTGGAATAGTCGGTCTGTTCAGGAGTCAAATTTGTATCCAGTAACAACCGGTTCATTCCAATGACCCCGTTCATGGGGGTTCTGATCTCATGGCTCATGGTGGCAAGAAACTGGCTTTTGGCCTGGTTGGCATTGTCGGCTTTTTCCTTGGCCGTCACCAGTTCCTGGTTCATTATTTTAAGCCGGTTCTTTTGGGCAGCAATGGTTTTAAATATTCGTTTTTGTTCTAACACCATGACAATGATGATACCGATTTCAAGGACCATATACCCAATGGGAAGGCACCAGATATCGACATCTTTGAAATTCTGACTATAGTGCAAATCCCGAATGGCTGCCACGGTTGCGGCCATAAATGATATGGCCACAATAATGGATTCGATTCTTTTTTTTCGGAAAAAATCAACCACCACCAGAATGGGGATGACAAACAGGCCCGGACCGATGATCCATCGGGAGGTGATAGTGAATAGTTTTTCGATTTCATATTTGTTGTTTTGGGAAAAAAACATGCCGGCAAGGAAGGTTATAAAAAGGAAGGCCAGAAGGTTGTATGAAATTTTCCGGGTAATTGATTTTGCACCTATAAAATCCAGGATGAAAAAGAAAATGGAAATAATGGCTGCGGTTAAACTGAATCGAGATAATTGCCAGAGAAAAACTCCATCCATGGTCGGGGTCGAAAAAAACATGTGTAAATATCCCGAACCCAGAAAAAAACAGGTGATGGCAAAATATAGCTGGCTTTGGTTTTTAAGGCCGGTTCCTGCCCATAACATGGTAAAGGTGATACAGAAAAAAAAGCTCAGCAGGCAAAATCCAAAAATGAGAGAATAATGCCCTATACTATACCAGATTGTTCGGGAAGAGACATCTTGGAACCCGCCAAAAAAAAGTTGTGGCAATTGGTTGCGCAATCTTCTTGGGACGATTTGGATGGTCAGGCGGTTTAGATTTTCATAATCAAGGATTTTGGGGGAGATAAATTCTCGTTCGCCGAAAAATTTGTCCAGCCGTTTGGGAGAAGTCATGACACCGCTTGCAAACACAAGAAATCCGTTTACCTTTATTTCCATGGGGTAGGGGGTGGTGGGAATAAACAACAACAGGGGCTGATTTTTTAATTCACCGGGGATTGGAAAATCAGTCATAAAGGTTAGCAGCGCATCTTCTTTAAGTCCTTCTGGTAGCGGCGTATGGTGATATGGACTAAGATCCGGATGGTCCAAGGGGATTTCCAGAGCGTCGTCTTTCTGGTCCAGTTCACCGATGTAAAGTTGATAGGTGTGGGGGGTGATCCGCAGTGGACCCTTTTGCTTTGTACTATCGGGGATGACACAGGACAGGATTGGTATCAATATACCGATAACTATGAACCAAAAATATGGGATAGATTTATTCGCATTCATGGGTAGAAAGTAATTCCCGGTTGTGCCAAATGCTTGGGGTTAAGTCTTGGAAAAGCTGAAAAATTTTAATAAAAAACTTTAATAACGGATCGATATCCGATTGAACATTCTTTAAGCTCTTATGTCCAGACCACATCATAGGTAAAGCAGGTTAAAAACTCAAACGAAATTTTTTTAAATGGGGTAAGGGATTTAAATGGTTAATTTCTCGGGTGAAATTTTTGATGCATTTTTATGAGGTATTCCCTTGAAATATGGGTATAAATTTGGGTGGTTGAGATATCCGAGTGACCCAGCATGGTCTGGACAGACCTTAAGTCTGCGCCACCTTCCAGCAGGTGGGTGGCAAAGGAATGGCGCAGGGTATGGGGGGTGACATTCTTGGAAATTCCGGCCAGGCAAGCACTTTTTTTAATGATTTTCCAAAATGCCTGGCGGGTCATGGGTTTGCCTGCCCTGGCAACAAACAGGTATTGGCTGGGGATATGTTTTAAAACCAGGGGGCGGGCTGTGTCAACCCACTCCCGGGTGATGGATTTGGCCTTTGTTCCAAAGGGAACAATCCTTTCCTTAGATCCTTTTCCCATTACCCTCAAAAGACCTGCATCAAGGTTTACATCCTGGAGTTTAAGAGAAATCAACTCGGAGACCCGCAGTCCTGCGCCGTAAATGATTTCTATCATGGCCAGGTTTCGAATTCCTTTGGGAGTTGTCATATTTTGTGCATTCAAAATTGTTTCAACTTCCGCAATGGACAGTATTTTGGGAAGTGCCTGGCCAATTTTAGGGATACTCACATCTTTTAGTGGATTGTGGCTTATGTGTTTTTCAAAGATCAGATATTTATAGAATCCTCGTATGGTAATCAGGTGTCTGGCCCGGGATTTTGAAGACAGGCCTTTTTTGGACAGATGGATTAACCAGGCCAGAACGACGGTGGTATCTGCCCGGGATAGGTCCACAATCTGATTTTCTTCAAGGAAATCACCATAGCCTGAAAGATCTGCTGAATAGGATTCAATGCTGTTATGGGCCAGGCCTTTTTCAATTATCAGAAAGTCAATATAGCTTTCGATTAAATGGTCAATGGGAGTGGCAGAGATCATAGAAATATCTCAGATATACATCTGAAACCAATGGTATTGGCGGAAAATTCAGGTTTAAATAATGCCCGGGAGCTGATGGTGAGGTTGAGGCCTGCATTCCATGCCCCTCCCTTTACAATGCAGTATCGGGTGTTGTTTTTTGTTTTAAAGGGAGGCGTTTCCATGTCCGAGGTCCATTCCATGACATTTCCCAACAGATCCACTATTTTGAATTCATTGGCATCCTCGTCATATTCATCCACGGGGCAGGTGTCAGAGATTCCGCTTTTTTCGATATTCAGAGCGGTTTGTTTGAATATATTTCCCCAGGGGTATTTATATCCCAAATCGGTTCTGGCGGCGGATTCCCATTCCGCTTCGGTGGGCAATCGTCTGCCGATCCAGGAGGCATAGGCCAGGGCATCTTCGATACTCACCTGAACCACCGGGTGGTTCCGCTTCCCATGAAGGCTGGAGCCCGGGCCTGATGGCTGGTACCAACAGGCGCCTTTGACATCTTCAGATCCGGCACTTTTATTCCAGGAAGCCGTTTTCCCCGTTTTTTTGTATCTGGAATGGTAAACAACGCCGTTGCCTTTTTTTTCTGCCGTGGTGAGATAGCCGGTCTGGTCAATGAAAATTTCAAAAAGTGAATTGGTAACCGGATATCTGCCGATGTGTACCTCCGGCATATCAAATTCCTGGAGTTCCAGGCTGGATTTGAGACTCTTTTTTGTTCCGATGGTATATTTGCCTTTGGGCACCGTCACATAGACGTTAAATTTTTTTTCCCGTTCTCCCAGGCTATCATCAAAGTGTTCTGCAAGTTCCCGTTGTTTTCTGAATTCTTCAAGGGCTGCAATCTCCTCTTTGTCGAGCCCGTCAACCACTTCAAGATCATCCCCTTCGGTAATCTCAATTTCTTCAAGCTCCTCATCTTCGGTAAGTTCAATCTCTTCTGCATCCAGCTCGTCTTCGTCAATGATTTCGGTGTCATCGTCCAGTTCCTCAATGATATCATCGTCAATTTCTTCTTCATCCAACTCCTCCTCATCAATGACCTCCAGCTCGTCTTCGTCAATGATTTCGGTGTCATCGTCCAGTTCCTCAATGATAT
>CAXHYW010000488.1:0-3877 GCA_964021475.1 uncultured Desulfobacteraceae bacterium
TGTCATGATAGACATTGGAGCACTTGATGACACAACCGGGATGGCAGCCTTCCGTGGTGACTCCCCCTCTTTTTTCAATATTTTCCGCCATGGTTTCACCGCTGATACTCTGGACATCTTCAAACCGGCCGGTTCTAAAATTTTTAGTGGGCAGGGCACCGGCTTCGTTGATCAAGCTTACCAGAACCGCAGTACCGAAAGCAGGCAGGCCTTCCCCTGTTACCGGATGATTTCGAAGCATTTCCACCCAGCGTTTGTTGGCCGCTTTAAACGCCTCGGGATCTTTGATCTCTACCCGGGGCGCGCCTTTGTCATCCACGACGATGGCTTTAATTTTTTTAGACCCCATAACCGCCCCCAGGCCCCCTCTGCCGTGGGCACGTCCGGGACGGCCATTCATGTCGGCCTGTTGGATGGAAGCCCCCTTAAGACATTGTTCGCCTGCCTGGCCAATGCTGAGGATTCCGGTATTTTTACCATATTTAGCCCAGAGTTTTTCCATGACCTCATAGTTTCCGGCTTTGACAAGATCACCGGCTGGCAAAATTTCTACACCGTCCTTGTTGATGACAATGATGCTGTAATCATCTGTTTCGGGTATGTCTTCAAGGACTAATCCTGTGATACCCAGCCTGGCAAGTTTTTGGCAAACAAGACCGCCTGAATTGCTCTCTTTGATACCGCCCGTCAAAGGGGACTTTGCCCCTGCGGACATACGACCGGAATTGGCTGCGGGAGAGCCGGACATGATTCCCGGTGAAAAGATCAGTTTGTTGTTTTTCCCCAGAGGGTGACAGGTGGCCGGTATCTCGTCCAGAATCATTTTAGACGTCAGTGCGCGGCCCCCAAGACCTGCATAGGCCTCGGGTGTGTCTTCAAAAGTAAAGGTTTTATCCTTTGTGTTTATCCTAACTAACTTCCCCATTTTTCCTCCTTGGCATTGAAGGGTTAATAAAATTGTATCTTTTGTTCTTAAATTATAAGGCGTTCTTATTTCCTTTGGTTAGAACCTCTTCACCGCATGGCGATTGTTTTAAAATAGCCTCGAAACATAGCATAATGACCCTTTCTTATATGCCATGGGGGTTTCCTTGGCCAGCGGAAATAAGCGTGATCTGTATTCCTTTGTAAAATACTCTTTAAACCCTTGAATGTAAATAAATTGTTTGCAACATTGCAGCTTAAAAGATCTGGTAAATGTCAGCTGGGAATTAAAGTCTTCCGGACTCGGATAATTCTGACAACCCTTCCATACTCGTAATGAAGATGTCTTTAGTTTTGACTTCGATCAATTGGGCATCGACCATTTTTTTGAATATTCTGGAGATGGTTTCAGGGGTAGTGCCGATGAGATTTGCAAGCTGGGCCTTGGAAATGGGGAGGGTGACCATCGGTGTCTTGTTCACAATAGATCCAGGTTGTTCAGATTTCTTTTCCTCGAACAGGGTTAAAATATAGGCAGCCAGTCTGGCCGGGACCTCTTTGAGACTTAAGTTCTCAATTTGTATGGTGAAAGCCCGTAACCGTTTTGAAAGGTCTGCCAGCATGTTCATGGAAAGGGCAGGGGTGGTGGTAATCAGGTCGACAAATTTGTCCCGGGGCAGAAAAAGGATACTGGAATCTTCAATGGTCATGGCAGAGGCGGGAAAGTTTTTGCCTTCAAAAACCGGGACCTCTCCAAAGGTGTGGCCGGGCCCGTAAATATGGAGGATTTGTTCCTTGCCTTCAAAGGAAAGCTTGAAAACCTTTATCTTTCCGGTATTAACAATATAAAATCCATCTCCTGTATCTCCTTCCTGGAAGATTAGGTGGCCCTTATTAAAGGGGCGCTCAATGGCAATTGCCTGAATTTTTTCCAGCTGGGGCATTGACAGTCCTGAGAAAAGCGGTATTGTTTTTAATATATTAATGGTAGAATGCTCCTTTCTAATTCGTAACTTATATCCATTTATTTTTTTAATAAAAATTCGTTACTTGATCCAGGTCAAGGTTTTACATTCCCATCTATATTAAGTTCAAATCAAGAAGTAAAGATTTGAAGCAAAGATTTGAAATAAAGATGAAAAATAAAGATGAGATGTAAAAATTAATTGTTTTTCACCATAATCCAAGGAGAGTGAATCATGTTTTGTTTTCAATGTCAGGAAGCCGCTAAAAATGAAGGATGCACCATCAAGGGAATGTGCGGAAAAGAAAATTCCACCGCCAATCTTCAGGACCTTTTGGTTTTTAATCTTAAGGGAATTGCGGTTATTGCACAAAAATCCAAGGCAGCAGATGTTGCCGTACCCAATTCAGCCGCTGCTTTTCTTGGCCAGGGACTTTTTACCACCATCACCAATGCCAATTTTAATGACGAAAATCTGGTTGACTGGATCAACCGTGCCCAGGTTCTTAAAAAAGAACTGGCCGCTGCCGTTGGCGATAAAATTGGGACCGACCTTCATGAAAGTGCCACATGGTATTCCAATGATGTGGCCACTTTTCAGGCAAAGGCCGAGACAGTTGGTGTTATGGCTACGGAAAATGAGGATGTCAGATCTCTAAGGGAATTGTTGATTTTAGGACTTAAGGGAATGGCTGCCTATGCAGACCATGCTGCAGTTCTCGGGGTGGAAAAACAAGAAATCTGGGATTTCATGTACGAGAGTCTTGCCTCCACCACCGAAGATCTGACTGTGGATGAAATGGTTGCCATGGTTCTTAAATGCGGTAGCGTCTGTGTGACCACCATGGCAGCTCTGGACGAAGCAAACACCACGGCCTATGGACACCCTGAACTCACTGAAGTCAATATCGGTGTGGGGACAAAGTCGGGAATACTTATCTCTGGCCATGATCTTAAAGATATGGAAATCCTATTGAAACAAACCGAAGGTACCGGAGTGGATGTGTATACCCATGGGGAAATGCTTCCTGCCAACTATTACCCGGCCTTTAAGAAATATGATCATTTGAAGGGCAATTACGGCGGATCCTGGTGGCGCCAGAATGAAGAGTTTGAGTCTTTTAACGGTCCCATCCTCATGACCACCAATTGCGTGGTTCCCATGAAAAAAACCAATACCTATCTGGATAAACTTTATACCACAGGTGTTGCTTCCTACCCCGGGGCTGCCCATATTGCCGAAGTGAATGGTAACAAAGATTTTTCAGCCCTTGTGGAACAGGCCAAAACATGTGTTGCGCCCCAGGAGCTTGAAACCGGAAAGATTGTGGGCGGATTTGCCCATAACCAGGTACTTGCCCTGGCCGATAAGGTGGTGGACGCGGTGAAATCCGGTGCCATCAAGCGCTTTGTGGTCATGGCCGGATGCGATGGTCGCCAAAAAAACCGCAGCTATTTTACCGAAGTGGCGGAAAAATTGCCCAAGGATGCTGTCATTATGACGGCCGGTTGTGCCAAGTATCGTTATAATAAATTAAATCTGGGCGATATCGGTGGTATTCCGAGGGTGTTGGATGCAGGCCAGTGCAACGATTGCTACTCCCTGGTGGTGATTGCTCTGAAACTCAAGGAAGTTTTTGAGCTGGACGACATCAATGACCTGCCCATCTCCTTTGATATCGGCTGGTACGAGCAAAAGGCTGTTGCCGTTCTGCTGGCACTGCTATCTCTGGGAATTAAGGGCATTCGCTTAGGGCCATCCTTACCGGCCTTTGTTTCCCCGACGGTATTGAATGTATTGGTTGAAAATTTTAACATTAAACCCATTACCGAACCCGAGGCGGATATCGAAGCCATGATGCAGGGTAAGTAAGGCAATAACCGGCAGTCAGGGGGCTTTCCTCCTGACTGCCTACCTCACAGGTTCGCAGGGAAGGAAGGTGCACAATGAAATGCCCAGGACAGGACACTCAATATTGGAATCAGGAT
>CAXHYW010000489.1:0-3868 GCA_964021475.1 uncultured Desulfobacteraceae bacterium
GAGATTAATTTCAGGACAGACAATGAGAAATTCTTCCCCTCCCCATCTGCCCAGGATATCCGTGGCCCGTGTCTTTTCTCTAACCAGGCTGGCAAACTGCTTTAAAACAATATCCCCTGCCTGGTGGCCAAAGGTGTCGTTAACGATTTTGAAAAAATCAATATCAAGGATGATGATGGAAAGATCCCGGTCATACCGGGCGCTTCTTTTTAGTTCCAGTTCAAAGACGGCGTCAATGTGACGACGGTTAAACACACCTGTCAGGCTGTCTGTGATGGATATGTGTTCCAATTCATCTGTTTTTTGACGAAGGGTTTCGTGGGCAATTGCGATCTGTTTGTTCAGCCGGGATAATTTCCGGTTCCACCCTATCACCAGGACCAGAATAATTCCGGCAATGGACATGGATTTCCACCAGAGGGTATAGTCTGTCTTGTGTTCCAGTTCACTTCCAAGCCATTTTTGATAAATCAAGTCCAGTTCACGGTGATTTAAAGATCTGACCACCTTGCTCATGATGGAATGAAGTTGCTTGTTGTCTTTTTGTACCCCGATGCGCATATCTTCTTTAATGCTGGAATGTCCTGCCACCTTAAGATTGGTAAGACCGGTTTCCCTGATATAATGGGAGGCAACGGGCAGGCTTAAAATCGCTGCATCCAGTTGCCCGGTTGAGACGTCTATCAGGCAATCTTCAATGGTTTCCACGGGGATATAGTCAAGGTCTTGATATTTTTCAATTACTTTTCCAATGATATTACCGGTTGCCACCATGCCGGTATTCTTGGATTTTAATCCGGGGATACCGGAAATAAAGGGAAAATCTTCCCGGGAAATAATCACCACATTGTAATCCATAAACGCCGAGGTAAATTCCAAGCGATCCTTTCTTGCAACGGTTTTGCTGACCATGGGGACAATATCGCAGCCCCCGGTTTCCACCTGTTTTACTGCATCCTCAGAGGAAAGGGCCGGGGTTATGTGAAAGGGGATCTTAAGTCTTTCCCCAAAAATTTCCAGAAAATCAACTGTCATACCAATGGCCTGGTTTCCCCGGATGGCAGAAAAGGGCATCCGTTCAGGCGGTACACAAACATTGATCCGTTTTTTGGTCGTCAGCCAATTTCGTTCTTCCGGGGTCAGTCCTATATCTTCCTGGCCAATCTGGCGGCCTGACCTGGAAAACCATTTATCCTTGAGCCCTTCCATTTCAGCCATGGTGACGCTGGCAAGGGCCTTGGCAAATATGGAGAACAGTATCGGGTTGGTTTTGAGTACCGCAAAGTGCATGGAGGATGTTTTCTGGAGGATTTCATTTTTCAGCCACCCGGAAAGTTCAAGGTCTGTGAAACCAAACTTTTTGATAAAATACCGGGCTATTCCCTCCTGCTCCACCGTGGCCACCACCTTGCCCTGGTCCACATATTCAAGGGCCTGGCGACTGCTTTCAACTTCAATGATATGGACCTTTGGGTAGTGGGTTTTGAAAAACTCAATGGAGGACCATCCCTTTGGCAGGGCGATAATTTTTCCGTCTAAATCGTTGAGGGTGTGGGTATCCTGGGTATCGGATCTGAAAATTAGTACATTTTTGCTATGGTAGTATGGGGAAGAAAATAGAGCTTTTTTTTGTCGTTCCGGGGTGACACTCAGGGAATGGATCACATCCAGACGGCCGGCAAAGAACATTTTAGTAAGTTCTTCCCAGGTGTATCCGTTGACATAGGTTATGGAAAGTCCTGATTTTCGGGCCAGAAGATCCATTAGATCAATGCCGAATCCGGCAGGCTTGCCGTCGGTAATAAAGTCAAAGGGCGGCCAGTCAAATTCGTTGGCCACGGTGATTGTCGGGCGGGAATCAATAAAGACCTGTTCTTCCTGGGTATATTGCCTATTCCCGGCAGTTTTGTCTTTGCTGGCATGTGAAAGCTGATTTGGCGCAGTTCCCGGGGGGGTTGTGTGGGCAAGGGGAATAAAAAATATATAAAATCCAAGGCAAACCAAGAGGGCGCAAAAAAATTGTTTTATGCCATGATACAAAAGTAAGGCTCCTTTGGGATAGAAGGGCCCCAGAATATTAGCCCCCGTTTTTTACAAATTTAGACTGGTTTTAATCCCTATATTTATACATATCGGGGCAAAAGAATCAAGGCGGAGTATTTATTCCTTCCCGATTAAAAAGATACCATAGCTGGCAAAGAGGTTGGGAAGAACCGTGACCCTTTTCCCCTGGTACCCATTGGTATTAATGGCCGCTTTTTTTAAGATTTTAAATCCGGTTTGATCGGCAAAATGCTGAAAGTCATCCAGGCTCAATACTCGGATATTGGGGGTGTCATGCCAGGAATAGGGAAGCTCCTTTGTCACGGGGGCACACCCAGAGGTGATTAATTTCAGCCGGATTTTTAAATGACCGAAATTGGGAAAACTGACCACCCCCATTTTTGCCACCCGAAGCATGGAGCGGATCAGGGTGGCGGGCTCATATACCTGCTGGAGCGTCTGGGAACAGATGGCATAATCAAAGGTATTGTCCGGGTAATCCTGGATCTCTTCATTGATATCTCCCTGGAGTACCGAGAGCCCTTTTTCAATGCAGGTGACCACCTTGGATTCTTTGATTTCAATCCCCCGTTCAATCACCTGCTTTTCTTGTTTAAGCCAATGGAGAAGATCTCCTTCTCCGCACCCAAGTCCCAGGATTTTAGCGCCCGGGGTAATCCAGGAGGCAATGAGTTTGAGATCATAACGCAGAGGATTCATGGACAACACTCCTTAAAAAGCCTTTGATCATATTGTCCAGCCGGGGATCCGGCAGCAAAAATGCATCATGACCCCACTGGGCATCAATCTCACAAAAGCTGACATCCAGATTGTTTTTTTTCATGGCTTTGACCATCTCCTTTGACTGGTAGGTGGGGTAGAGCCAGTCCGAGGTATAGGAAATCACCATAAATTTTGCCTGGCACCGGGAAAAGGCCTTAACCAGGGAGCCCTTTCCATATCCCCTTGCCAGGTCAAAATAATCGGCTGCCTTGGTGATATATAAAAAAGAATTGGCATCAAACCGTTCAATGAACTTTTGGCCCTGGTATTGGAGATAGGATTCTACCTGGAATTCTGCGCCGAATTCAAAGCTCAGGGCACTTTTATTCTGGAGTTTTCTGCCAAATTTCAGCCGCATGGATTCGTCGGACAAATAGGTGATATGGCCGATCATTCGGGCAATCGCCAGGCCCATACCTGGTTTTTTTTTGTCATAATAATCCCCATTGTTCCAATGGGGGTCTGCCATGATGGATTGCCTGGCCACCTCATTAAAGGCAATGGCCAGGGCGGAATGACGACAGGTGGTGGCCAGGGGAACCGCAGAAACCACCATGGAAGGATACTGGATACACCATTCCAACACCTGCATTCCGCCAACGGATCCGCCGATAACCGACAATAGTTTTTTGATCCCCAGATGATCCACCAGCGCTTTCTGAGCCGTGACCATATCTGTGATGGTGATCATGGGAAAGCTTGCGGCATATTCCTTCCCGGTTGAAGGATCAATGGAGGCTGGCCCTGTGGAGCCCATACAGGACCCCAGGATATTGGTGCAGATCACAAAATATTTATTTGTATCAATTCCCTTACCCGGTCCCACCATGGAATCCCACCATCCGGGTTTGGCATCTTCCGGTTCATAAAACCCCGCCATGTGGGAGTCCCCGGACAGGGCATGGAGAACCAGGATCACATTGGTTTTTTCCTTGTTCAGGAATCCACAGGTTTCATAGGCAATGGTGACAGGACCGATGCTGGCACCGCTCTCCAGGGCCAATGCATCGGGTGGCTGTGCAAAGGTGAAAAATTGCTTTTC
>CAXHYW010000490.1:0-3865 GCA_964021475.1 uncultured Desulfobacteraceae bacterium
TACACATAGAGGCACACTCTTTCCCTACACGACGCTCTTCCGATCTAAAGGGTGAAGGCAGCATTTTGGCGATGGTCCTGTCCAGACAGGTAATCCCTTGCACCATCTGCCCCAGATAATGGGATACCTGTTGGTCATAGGCGGCAAACACCTGATCAAAGGAGGTGAATTCCTCCGGCCCTCCTGTTTCAAGACCTGAGACATATCCGAATATATTATCCACCCCGTTGCTCAAGGCAAATTCCAGGCATTTGATTGCATTGAACTGAACCGCAAAGGTGGACCCGAAGGTCTTGCCCTGGGCATTGGGTTCCAGGCAGCCCACCACCCCGTAGTCCCTGGCATCTTCAAGGGTATGTCCTGCATTGACAAGGGTGTTGACGATGATTTCATCATTGAAAAAATGAAGCAGCACCCCTTCCTGGCAATATTGGACTGCCTGCAGAAAAAGCAGGTTCGCCGGGTTTGATGGGTTCGACGAATCAGGGGATAAGGTGCTGATTCGTACCCCGAAATTGGGCTGAACCGTTCTGATATCTGCATAGGCATCCATGACAACATAGCTGAGATCATTGGTTCCGTCTTCTCCGGTCTGGGTCAGCCCGCCCACGGTGACATTCTGGGTGGTTTTTCCTTCTGTACCTTCCCCCCCGGGGATATAGGCCTCTTCAAGGACATTCCAGATTTCATTCATCTTCAGGAAAACAAGGGAGATCATCTCCTTTGCCTGGTCCCGGGTTATCCTTCCTGCCTGGATATCCGCTGTATAGAAGGGATATATGAATTGATCAATCCGTCCCAGGGAAATTGAATTGCCCCCGGTTTCAATCTGGGCCACCAGGTGGATGAAATACATCATCTGGACCGCCTCGTGAAAGGTCTGGGCTGGTTCAGCCGGCACCTTCCGGCAGACCCGGGCAATTTCCAGAAGTTCTTTGACCCGCTTGGAATCTGTTGGGTCTGCTGCTATGGCGGTTTTTGCCATGGCCTCCTTGGCCATAGTTTCGGCAAGATCTGCATACCGGGCTGCAAAATGGATGGTGGCCTTAAGAGACCGGATCATGGCCTTGTAAAAAAGAGGTTTTTCCCCTGATTTCTCCTCTTTGCCAAGGGTATCCAATTTTTCCTGTGCACTTTTGATGATCCCGTTAAAGCCTTTTGACAGGGCTGTTTTATGATCCATGGTGAAGTGACCGACACCATAGGTAATTTCAAGCATAAAGGTGAATATATACTTGTCCATATCTTCTTCGATATCGGGATCCAATTGTTTCTCAAAGGCCTCTTCAACGGTTTTCCCCTTCCAGAAGGGCAGGATCTCCTCTTTGATCTCCTGTTTTTCTTCAGGGGTTATCAAGGCCCGCTGTACTTCTCTTTGGTCAAAATTATCCACATCCCCTTCAATCCATCGGGTCTTATTTTCAGGGAAGAGGGGCGCCCCTTTCAGCTTGCTTGTCCGACACCCAACGATAATTTCTTCCTCCCGTATGACGGGGGTGATATTGCCTAAAATCGCCTCAAGCCCCAGGCTCATTCTTGTGAGAGGGTTTTTGTCCCAGTTGTCTTTCATTGCCCGGGTTAAATACCTTGCCCGTTCAATACAAACCTGCTGGGGGGCATCAATGATGCGCTGACGGATTTGGCGGACCCTTGTAGTGATCCTTGAATCAAGATTCGTAAGGGTGTGTGTGGAATGCATTGTCATTTTGGTTCGCCTTATCTTATATTCATGTGATTCAGCAAAATAAAATCCCGGATGGAGGTGGGCAGCACCTTGTTCAGGAACAAAAAGAAAGAACTCATAAAATCCACCTGGTTGTGAAATTTGGGATTCTCAGTTTTCAGCACCTTAAAAATTTTCCTGGCAGCAGCCTCAGGTGTTGTAGCATCTTTAATCAGCTCATTGTCCCGGTCAATGAATCGCTTGGCCCGCTCCTGGTAGGGTGAGCCGTCCGGGGGCAGTTTATGAATCTTTGAGGCAAATTTTGTGGAGACCTGGGCAGGCTCAATAATGGCCATTTTAACCCCAAAGGGTTTGACTTCATACTGCATGGCCTGGACCATGCCCTCAATGGCATACTTTGTTGCCGTGTAAATGGACTCAAAGGGAAAGGGTATTCGCCCCACAAGGGAAGACATGGCGATGAGTTTGCCCTGCCTTTTTTCACGCATGGAGGGCAAAAACGCCTGGAAGACCGCTGCTGTCCCCATTACATTTATTTCAATACATTGAAAGGCTTTCTCAAGGTCTGTTTCCTCAAAGGGGCCAAAAAACCCGATCCCGATATTGGAGAGAACCGTGTCTACTTTTCCATATTTTTCAAGAACTGTATCCCTGAATCCCAGTATTTTCTTCCGGTCTGTAATATTGATGGGTTCAAGATAATGGTCTCCCCCAATGGCATCAAGCTCCTGTTTCAAGTCCAAAAGATCTGCCTCATTCATATCAAAACCGGCAATGTTATCACCGGATTGCGCCAGCATTTTTGCCACTTCTCTGCCCATTCCCTGGGCCAACCCTGTGATAACAACAACCTGGTTCATTCTGCCTCCTTTGAAAATTGAAATTAAACTTTTGAAATTAGACCTGGGAGTTTTTATGGACCTGTCCCATTTGCGCCATTGATGCGAAAAAATCCGGGTATTTCAGTTCAAATCCGGTCTGCTTTAATTTACTGCTGTCCACCACATAGTCGTGGTAGAGATATTTCACAGCCTCGTATTCAAGGTCGGGAATTTGGCCTTTAAATTTTGAAACAATCCCATCTATCCAGGCCAGGCCTTTTACCAAGCCCAGGGGAAGTTTGATTTTGGGAGCCTTTGTGCCGTAGATTTCTGCCGCAAGCGTCAGGGCCTGGCCAAGGGTTGGGTTATTGTCTTCGCTGATATTAAAAACCTGGCCTGTGATATTTTGTTTTTCCGACAGATAGTACAGGGCTGCTGCCACATCCTCCACCCGGATATTGGAAAGCAGCTGACTGCCGCTACCCGGAATGGCTGAAATGGAACTTGGACGGGAGAAAACCTTGCCTGCCCCGTCCGTGCATCTTGGTCCGTATACAGTACAGGGACGCACAATAATGGCATCAAGACCCTGGTCCATTCTATTAAAGACCACATCTTCGCCATCCCGTTTGCTCCTGCCGTAATCGTTTTCAGGATGCCTTTTATCGGTCTCACTGTAGGGGATGCCGTCATAATAGCCATACACGCTTGTGGAGGTCACATGGACAAACTTTTTCACCTGGTTTTCCATGGCAAGCCGGGTAATCTGCTTTACCCCGTTCACATTGATGGGAAAAAGTTTTTCATAGGGGGTGGACAGATTACACACAGCACCCAGATGAAAGACCCGGTCTACATCTCCTTCAAACAAAGGCTTCAGAGTCTCGGGTTTCGACAGGTCCGCACCCATATATTCAACCCCCAGGTTCTCAAAAAAAGTCAGGTCTTTTCGCGGCCTGGCCGTGGCCCTGACCCGGACCCCTTGTTTTACCAGATATTCCACCACATGACTGCCAAGAAAACCTGCTGCCCCTGTGACCAGGGAGATGCCTGAATATGCCATTAGTCTGCCTCTGTTTTTACGGGTAAGGCTGCCTGGATTTTGTTTCGGGATGACAGCAACCAGGTAAGAAACATACGGTTCATTTCTATACCCAGTTCTGCCACCTGGTTGACAAAGACATCCTTTGACTGCCACCGTTCTTTATTTAGCTCACGGTTTTCCAGCTGATCTTCATAGGATAATATCTGCTCGTCAATTAGCTCAAGGGCAGTTTCAGGGTCCCCAAATCCGAAAAAGACAAACCGCATTAAAAAAGGATCCCTGAGCAGCATGCTTTTTTCAGGAGATTTCTAGATC
>CAXHYW010000491.1:0-3857 GCA_964021475.1 uncultured Desulfobacteraceae bacterium
TAAGATGAACCATTTGACATCACAAAACCCTGTGTGTTAAAAATCATAAGACAATTGATCCCACTTATATTTAAATAACACTTTCGAAATCCAGGAAAAAAGAAAATGGAACTGACAGATATCTGCCCCTTGGAAACATGGGAAGCACTTGAAAACAACTTATTCACAAAATTTAATTTCCAGGGATCTGTGTTTGATCCCAAGGGAATTCGCATCTCCCAGGTGAAAAATTGGAGCAATGATCTGTGCCCTGCCATAAAAGCCACAGAAAAAGGCCAAAACTATATCTGTTCTGTGGCCCATATGAACCTGACAGCCATGGCAAAAAATACCCGGAAAACGGTGATCGAAGAATGCGATGCCGGCTTTATCAAACTTTTGGTTCCCATCATTTATAAAAATGAGTTCATCGGTATTGCCGGAGGATGTGGTTTGCTGGCGGAAGCCGGGGATGCAGACACCTATGCCGTCAACAAATTAGCCGGAATAGAAGAAGCAACAGCTGAAAAATTGGCTGAAGAGCTTCCCGTGATCACCCATGAAGAACTGGCCGAGGCAAGTAGCTATCTTAAAGACCAGGTAGCCTTGATTCTGGACGCTTACAGACAAAAGGAAACCCAATAAGAATGATCCCTGCATCTGACAACCAGCCGGCCCCCCCATCTGCCTTTGATAAAAGAGTCAAACGCAGAATATCTGCAAGAATCCATGAGTTTTTTGCCGTCTGCCCCCCGGGGCTAAAAACCGTTTGTACGGATGAACTGACCCAACTTCATCCAGATATAACTGAAATCCAACCCATGACCGGCGGGGTGGCGTTTAAGACCAAACTGCCAATGGCCTGCCTTGCCAACCTGTCCCTGGGAAGCCCCAGTAAAATTCTCATGCGCATTGATAGCTTTAAGGCGGAAAACTTTCCCACTCTTGAAAAAAAGATCAAACAGATCGATTGGGAACTTTTTTTACCCGGCAATACAAACCTGGATATCCAGGTAACCGCTCACAAATCAAGACTTTACCATTCCGGTGCCATTGAAGAGCGCTGCCGTTCAATCATTGAGGCACGACTGTTCACGCCAGGAAAAAAATCGGAACAAAGCCTTTTCATCCGGGCGGATAATGATCAATTTGAGCTTTCCCTGGATATGTCCGGAGATCTTTTGTTCAAGCGGGGCGTCAAACAAAAGGTGATCGCAGCCCCCCTGCGGGAAAACCTTGCCTTTGCCATTCTGAAAACAGCCGGGTTCACCCGGGAAGATGTCCTGATTGACCCCATGTGCGGGTCCGGAACCTTTTCCATTGAAGCGGCTATGATCAAAGCCAATATCCCGCCGGGATTTTTCAGATCCTTTGCCTTTGAACACTGGCCCGGATTCAGGCAGGAAAATTTCAATTATTTAAAGAACCAGCTTCAACAAGCGTTCAGCCTGGAAGGCGGCCCTGAAATTTTTGCCTCGGACATGGACGATTCTGCCCTGTCTCTTTTGAGGGATGCCATTGGTCAACATGATTTTTTAAACACTATCCAGGCTGAGAATACCGATTTTTTTGATATCCAGCCGACGCAATTAACCTCGAAAAAAGGCGTGGTGGTATTAAATCCCCCCTATGGAAAGCGGTTGGGCAAAGATATGGATATGACCCGTTTTTTTGCAGAAATAGGAAAAAAACTGGCCGCTGATTTCAAGGGCTGGCGGGTGGGAATCATCTATCCGGAAAAAGCATTGGGCAAGGCTATGGGCCTTCCCTTACAGCCCATGCCCTTTTTCCACGGTGGGTTGGATCTGTTTGCCGGCATCGGCCAGATCAGGGGATAAGCTATAGTTTTTCTTAATACCTTTGTCCCAAACCCATAGTTTTTTTCATTTTGACAAAATGTGTGAACTCTCTATATTTATGCCCATGGACACGCAGATAAAAATTGAACATATTCTGGAAAAAGGATCAGGCAGGGTAAACGAAGACCGGATGGTCATGGGAAAAAATCTGTTCGGGGTCTTTGACGGCGCCACCAGCCTGGACAATGACTTTTTTGATGATACAGATTTTGATGTGATGAAAACCGGGGGGCTTATTGCCGCCAGCACGGCAGAGCAAGTTTTTGCCCAAAACCATTTCCCGTTGAAGCAATTGGGCAGATATGCCAACAATGCCATTCTTGACAAGATGAAAATCCATAACGTTCAAATAAACCGACCGGCCAGCAGATGGAGCACCAGTGCGGCAGTGGTCCGAGTTCTTGGAAACCGGTTGGAATGGCTTCAAACCGGCGACTCCTATGTTTTGCTCGTCTATGATGACAATTCCCACCGGGTGCTGGTGGACCGGGAAGACCATGATTATGAAACCCTGTGCATGCTTAAGAAAGAATCGGATAAAACCCTTTCCAACCCGGCAGTAAAAACCCAGGTGGAAAAGATCCGATCCTGCATGAACAAAACCTACGGGGTTCTCAATGGGGACCCGGCTGCAGAAAACTTCATGCACACAGGGTTTGTCAGCCTTAACCGGGTCCAGACCGTCCTATTATTTACCGACGGACTCAGCCTTCCCAGTGAAATACCCGCAAGGAGAAAAAACTTTACCCCCCTTGTTGACGCTTTCCAGCGACTGGGCCTTAAAGGACTTCACCAACACATCCGAAAAATAGAAAAACAAGATTCCCGATTGTGCCGATTCCCCCGGTTCAAATGTCATGACGACATTGCCGCCATTGCCATTCATCCCCAATATTAGCGATACCGGATTTTCACTTTTTACCCGCCCGTAAGGTTATCGATTAATAGGGTGATCGTTTGGTAAGATTACGGACTGGTAGACCGATTCGATCCGTGCAAAAACCTTATTCCAGGTGTAGGGTCGAGTTCTTGATTCTATCAAATGGGCATCTGGCTCTGAATTTTCCAGAATCTCTTTGATCACACCTTTCAAGGCCATTGCCAGCCGCTCTTCCAAATCCGGTTCATCCTGTTCATGGGGGGTGTCCATATTTTTCAATGGGGGCAGGTTAAAAAAGCGGATCATCCGACCGTCGGCCGGGAACAAAAGATCCCGAACCCCTGGCAAATCAGTGGTCAGAAGCCTGCACCCACAGGCCAGGGCCTCCATGAGAACCAGGGGCACCCCTTCAAAAAATGAGGGCAACACAAACAAATGACACCGGCCCATCAGCCTGGCCAGATCCCCATGACTTAAGGGGCCGTGGTAGATCACCTTTTGTCCCAAAACTTGTGCCAAATCCAGGCAGATCTGTTTTTCAACACCCGTTCCGCTGCCAGCCAGATGAAGCCGAAAGGGCATCTCCTCTATTTTTTTGAGGCTTTTAAGCAGCCAAGGGACCCCCTTGGCCCGGCATAATTTCCCGGCATAGACAAGCTCAACCGGTTCCCCCATGGGTTTGTTTCCCTTTTGAAAAAGAGTGTGATCGTACCCCCCGGCCATCACCGGTACCCGATCTAAAATTTTATCCTGGGTTTTGTCCCATATTTTGGATCGGGTTTTGTTCGAAAGTGGGTCCCAAGTTTGATCCCCCCCAAGCCAAAGCAGATCCAAGATTTGCCTTTTCTGACTGTTGCTCAGGGCCATGATGCGATTGATTTTTTGAAGTGAGGGTTTAATCCTTTGACTGATATCGGGACAAAGTTCATGCTGACGAAGGCAGGTCCCGTGACAGGTGGTCACCATAGGCAAATCAGGTGCCAGCTCCCGAGCCAGGGCGGACACCATCCAAAGATGATGCGTATGAATTATTTCCGGCCGGAATCGATTCAAGGCCTCTTTTATTTTTTCCTGGAATACAAATTGATAGGCACTCAGCTCGGCTGCTGTCATCTTTGAAAAGGTCGTGCTCTCATAGG
>CAXHYW010000492.1:0-3850 GCA_964021475.1 uncultured Desulfobacteraceae bacterium
AGGTATTGCCGGTACCACTTAAAACATAGAGCAATGAAGTGTCGAATGATTTCATATCCATATGATTCTTATTCCGCTTTGGTTTAGGGATTCGCAAGCTGTAGTTCTTTTCCTCGAACTAAACTTATACCCAGGCAAAAAGCCCATACTGGAGCTAAGATTAGATATATCACCAATCCTGTAAGAGCGATCTTTTTAAGATCAAGAACTTCACCAGCAAACGCTGTCAAAGTAAAAAATATATTAAAAATGATCGTTTTCCAGTAATCTCTTTATTATTCATCATTCTAAAATCTAATGCCAGTATCACCGGGCGCTTAGCCGAATATCGCATCAATCATTCTTTCAATCAGTAATTTCGGGTTATTCAGGCCCTTTTCCGTTTCTGTGTGACCGGCCAGATGTAGCTCCACCAAACCATGAATAAACGCATATATGATGGCGGTTGCTTCTTTTGACGTATGATTGGTCGGGTTGCTCTGCCTAAGTGCTTTTGCTACATATTCACTAGTCCTTTGATAAACGGCATAAGCTGCATCTTTGATTTCGGGAAAGGTTTTATTGTCCCACTTTGTGTTGAACATCAAATGATAGTGTTCCGAATTTTCCATGGCAAATTGATAATATCCATTGAGCATATTCACCAGAAAATCTTTGGAATCAGCAGGGATAGTTTCCAATTTTGTCATATTCATCAATAAGGTATCAAAATTTTCAACTACAATTGCAGCCAGAAGAAATTCTTTGTTTTTAAAATGACGGTATATTGCTGTGCGGGACAGTTCAGCATGACGCCCGAGCCTTCTCATGGACACCGACCCTACTCCTCTGCCATCAATCAGTTCACGGGTAATCCTTAAAAGGGTCGGTTTAGTTTCACTACTCACTTGGCTGAGTCTCCTTTGCATCAATCAATATTAGATTTTTACAATATAGCTGTTGACAGTGTCAACAGCAAGGGATATGTTCCTTGTTGACAGTGTCAACAGCAAGGGATATGTTCCTTGTTGACAGTGTCAACAGACAGTATTCTATAAAAGGAGTAGGTATGAAAACATTTTTAGTCACCGGCTCAACCAGTGGTTTGGGTTTGGAAATTGTAAAAGCCCTCGTAAAAGAATCCAAGAACAAAGTCATCATGGCTGTCCGCAACCTCAAACTGGGATTGAAAATTGCTGACGATCTCGGGAGCAACGTCCAGGCACATCAGTTGGACTTATCACGGTTGAGCAATATTCAGGATTTTATTAAAAATTGGGATACCCCCCTCGACGGTCTAATAAATAATGCAGGCACCCAGTTTATTAACGGAACTCAATTCACACCGGATGGTTATGAGGAAACGATTGCTGTCAACCATTTGGCAGCTTTTATGTTGACCATTGGTTTAAAACCACACCTATCCGGCAAAAGAGTATTATTCATCGGCAGTGGCACTCATAATCCAAACCATTGTATGGCAAAACTGTTTGGATTTAAAGGTGCACAGTACACTTCGATTCCAGATTTACTCAAAGGGAAGAGCACATCTCAAGATTCCAAACAGATGAATCTTGACCGCTATGCAACGTCAAAGATGCTGAACATGGTTTCAGCAATTGAGTTTTCCAGACGATTTGATGAATTTTCTTCTTATGTGCTGGATCCCGGTTTGATGCCTGGAACAAGTCTTGCCCGGCATCAAAACAACCTCATCCAGTTCCTGTGGAAAACCATCATGCCGGTTATGAGTTGTTTTCTTCCTGACACATCTTCTGCTCAGAGGTCTGGAAAAGCAGCCGCCTGGATGATGACCACATCGACACCACCATTTCAATCCGGCCAAATTCTCTCTTATGATCGAAAAACAAATCGGTATGTGGATGAGAAGACGATATTGAATAAAGGAATCGGTAGTCAGGTGTATGAAGAGTCTATGAAGATTATCAATAATTATTTAATATAGATTGTTAGCCTACATGAACTTGCTTTTCAGCGGGCGCGGCTTTTTGCACTCCGTTGCAAAAGCCTTGTCGTGCGTTTTATAGACTTGGATTCAGTCTTGCTAAAAAACCACCTTCATCAGTTTCGATGAGTTTTTCTGTAGACCAGTCACATTCCAATGCATGAGAAGTCAAAGTTTCAAAATCTACATGAAGCCAACGCATCCAGGGACCGGAAACTCCTTCATGCGATAAACGGAATTCCAATTCCCCCGGATAACCTTTTTGACCCGGGGAATTGGTTGATCCAGATTCTTTGACAGAATTAACCAATATCTGGTCTCCGGGTTTCAAAAGCATTTCGCATCTGCGGAGTAATCCTTTTATTCCTTTTAAGGTTTCGCACATGCCATATGTTATGGCCAAGTACACAGAGTGTATCAAAGCTTTCGTCTTCAAATTGCATAAAATTCTGTTGTCTAACATCCTTGATTCCAAGCTCTTTCATTATTTGTACTGCTTGGGGACAGATGTCGATAGCTGTAACCTCATAACCTCGATTTTCAAGTTCAAGTGCATGAACACCGATTCCCGCTCCTACAACTAAAATGTGACCCCGGCAATACTCAAAAACATTATCTGTCGGCAAAAATTTTCCATGAGAACGAAAAAAAACAGAAACCGGCAACGGCTTCTTCTCACCGGTTTTGAATTCATGTATAAGCATAGCAGATTCATTTCCCCGCCAATAATCAAGAAGGGCTTGCCCAAAAGGGTCAAGAGCTGAATTATAAGATTTCATGATTTTTTGTCTCCGTACAACCCCCAACCCACCGTCGATGGATTCTTTGGCGGTAACATTTTTCCAAAAATATCCAAAGTTTGCCTCATTTTTTTTGGGCAATATCATGAACTTGCTTTTTAGCAAAAGCGCTCAATTAAAAAACCTTGAAGCGGCAAAAGATGCAATTTACCGGTTACCACAGTGGGTGCAGCAAACAACTGAATCAAAATTTTCCTTGATGACGGCGAGCCCATAGATAATGTGCCACGATCGGTTCTTGGGGAAGGGCATAAAATTATAGAGCAGGAAAAAACCGGAAAATACTGGACTGTGGTTATTGAAAAAAAATCATAGATCAGTTTGATTCCGTGGCAATAATCGCACCGGTTCCCATCACCACCATCCCTGCCCCTTTTTTGCTCTTACAGGAGTTGATTTATTCAACAATTACTTGCAGGGTTAAAAAAGTATTGAATAATCATATCCAAATTTCATATAATCTTTCAGTCAAAACAAGAATTAATCTGGTTTGCGAGGTATCCCATGTTTGCAAAACAAGTAATGAACACCCGGTTTCATTTTCTTCGCCCGCAGCAGTCAATTGTTGAAGCGATCCATTTATTCAAATTTGCCGGTAAAAAAGAAAACAAAAAAATTTTCGGCATGATGGTTATTGATGATGACCGGCTGGTGGGCATGCTGTCCATGTTTGATATCCTGTTGTTTATCCGGCCCAAACACATTGGAATACTTGGGGAAATGGAGGATATCTCGCCGGAACCCCTATTGAAAAATCTACTCAACCGAGTGAAGAAGGTCCGGGTGGAAGACCTTATGTCCACCATTCTTGTGTCAATAGAACCAGAGACACATGTCCTGGTTGTGATGGACACTATGATTAAAAAACATATCAGACGGCTACCTGTGGTCGATAACAACAAAGTGGTTGGGATTTTGTACCGGTCAGACCTGTTTAATTATTTAATGGGCGAAATAATAGAGGACAAAAAAGTGTAAAACCATGCCTGTATTTAAAAAGCGCAATTTGGTTAAGGGGCTAACAGTCAAAGAAGCCATGCAGCGGCAAGTGGTTCAGTAGATCGGAAGAGCACACGTCTGAACTCCAGTCACTCCGGAGAATCTC
>CAXHYW010000493.1:0-3849 GCA_964021475.1 uncultured Desulfobacteraceae bacterium
CATATTGGGGGGACCGCTTCAAGAAAGGTTGAAGTTGCAGAAATTAAAGCAAGGGTGGGTGGTACACTCAAGTTCAAGGATGATGTTCACACTGTAACCTCTTCTGACAATAAAGTGATTGTTATGAATCGTAAGGGTTGCGGCCTTAGCATTGTTGGTATGGAAGGTCGTGAGTTGGCAAAGGAAAATGTCATTTATGGCGCCACGCTTCATGCCAAGGATGGTCAGAAAATTGAGCCAGGTGATCTTATTGCCACCTGGGATCCCTTCACCACACCGATTATTACCGAAGTATCCGGGCGGGTTCGTTTTTCCGACATTGAGGTGGGCAATACGGTTCAAGAACTGATAGATCCGGTTACTGGCAAGGTGAGTCGAACCATTATCGAAGGAAAGGATTCTGAGATACGTCCAAGGATTACCCTTCGGGACAAAGAGGGGAAAGCTGTTAAGCTGGACTCTGGAAAATCACCGGCACGATATTATTTGCCGGTAAATGCAATTTTGACCGTTGAAGAAGATGACAATATCATGGCCGGTGAGATTATTGCCAAGTTGCCGAGAGCCACCACTAAAACAAAAGATATCACCGGTGGCTTACCACGAGTTGCTGAACTTTTTGAAGTTAGAAAACCAAAAGATCCCGGTGTTTTGACCGAAATTGATGGATACGTTCTGGTTTCAAAGGGAACCAAGGGTCGACAGAAGGTAACGGTTACCCCGACAGATATTGGGGAAAAGAAAGAATACTCCATCCCCAAGGGGCAGCATGTAACGGTCTATGACGGAGATTATGTCAAGGCGGGAGATCCTTTGATTGCAGGGAGTGCCAACCCCCAGGATATTATGAATATTAAGGGGGAAGTTGCCCTGGCTAAATATCTGGTGGATGAGGTTCAGGAAGTTTATCGGCTTCAGGGAGTTCGGATCAACGACAAGCATATTGAAGTTGTGATCCGGCAGATGATGAGACGGGTTAAAATTATTACTACAGGGGATACCAACTTTATACCAGACGAACATGTGGATCGAATTCTTTTTGAAGAAAAGAATCGTGAAGTCGCCTTGAGTGGTGGTGAGCCTGCAAAGGGTGAGCCTTTGATCCTTGGTATTACAAAGGCGTCTTTGTCCACAGACAGCTTTTTGTCCGCAGCTTCTTTTCAGGAAACCACAAAAGTGCTGACACTTGCTTCAATCGAAGGAAAGTATGACGGCTTGAAAGGGTTGAAAGAAAATGTGGTTATGGGCAGACTTATCCCGGCCGGTACAGGGTTTAAGGGATATCAGGACGTCGAGGTTGGTTTTGGTGAAGTGGCTGAGGTTTAGATAGATAATAAAAAAACCTTGACATTTTTATGGAGTAAAAGTAAAATTGAATATTTTGTCGTATATGACGATGTATTACATTGATAAGGAGCGTTGGGAAAGATATGCCGACAATAAATCAGTTGGTTAGAAAAGGTAGAAAAAAAGCAGAGAAAAAGGTTAGTACGCCTGCTTTGAAGGGTGGACCTCAAAAACGCGGAGTGTGTACCAGAGTGTATACATCGACTCCAAAGAAACCGAACTCTGCTTTGAGAAAAGTGGCAAGGGTTCGTTTGACCACCGGTATGGAAGTTGCTGCATATATTGGGGGTATGGGTCATAATTTACAAGAGCATTCGGTTGTTTTGGTAAGGGGTGGCAGGGTAAAGGATTTGCCTGGTGTTCGTTATCATATCGTCAGAGGGGCCTTGGATACATTGGGCGTCGACGACAGAAGACAAGGTCGTTCTAAGTATGGAGCCAAACGGCCAAAATAGCCGTGTATGCATTGGAAGTTTTAATAGATAATATTTGGTGGATATGACAAATGGCAGAAAAAGAAATTAGCATAGAAAACTTGACGAAGGAAGCCACGCAGGAAGAAAAGCTTGCGGCTAAATTTGTGTGTTGTGTGATGAAGCAGGGAAAGAAAAATGCAGCCCGCAAAGTGGTTACCGAAGCGTTGTCAATGGCCCAGGAAAAAATTGGTGAACCCGCTCTGGATATCTTTAAAAAGGCAATTGATAATATCAGGCCTGCTGTTGAGGTAAAGTCCAGAAGAATTGGAGGGTCAACCTATCAGGTGCCTACCGATATCAAGCCCAGTAGGCAGACAGCCCTCGCTTTTCGTTGGTTGATTAGTCATAGCAGGAAGCGTTCTGAAAAAGGATACGCAAATAAGCTGGGTGCGGAGCTGATGGATGCCTATAACAAAAGGGGCGGATCGGTTAAGAAAAGAGAAGATACACATAAGATGGCAGAAGCAAACAAGGCATTTGCCCATTTTAGATTCTAAAATTTTTATTTAAAATATCCTGAAAACAATCCACAGGAGGAGTAAAGAAGATGGCTAAGGAAAAATTTGAACGGAACAAGCCGCATGTGAACATAGGGACAATTGGTCATATCGATCATGGTAAGACAACACTTACCGCAGCAATTACCAAACACGCTGCATTGAAGGGTGGCGGTACATTTGTTCCGTTTGATGAGATTGATAAGGCGCCGGAAGAAAGAGAGCGCGGTATTACCATCGCTACGGCCCATGTTGAATATGAAACAGCTAACCGGCATTACGCCCATGTGGATTGTCCAGGCCATGCTGATTATATTAAAAACATGATCACGGGAGCTGCCCAGATGGATGGTGCAATCCTCGTAGTTAGTGCCGATGATGGTCCCATGCCCCAGACAAGAGAGCATATTCTTCTTGCCCGTCAGGTAGGCGTTCCTTCAATGGTTGTCTTTTTGAACAAATGTGACATGGTTGATGATGAGGAACTGATTGAGTTGGTTGAGATGGAACTTCGGGAGCTTTTAGATACTTATGAATTTCCTGGGGATGACACGCCGATTATCAGAGGGTCTGCTCTTAAAGCGCTTGAAGCTGACGAGACAGATGACGAAGATGCAAAGCCGATTCATGAATTGCTTGCTATTTTGGACTCCTATGTTCCAGAGCCGGAAAGAGATGTTGAAAAACCGTTCCTTATGCCCATTGAAGACGTGTTCAGTATTTCTGGCCGTGGTACGGTTGTCACCGGTAGGATCGATCGTGGTATTGTCAAAACCAGTGAAGAAGTAGAAATCGTTGGTATCAGAGAAACTCAAAAAACAGTTTGTACTGGTGTCGAAATGTTCAGAAAACTTTTGGATGAAGGTCAGGCGGGTGACAATGTTGGCTTGCTGCTTCGTGGTACCAAAAGAGAACAGGTTGAAAGAGGTCAGGTTGTTGCCAAGCCCGGTTCCATCAACCCTCATACAAAATTTAAAGCTGAAATGTATGCACTGAGTAAAGAAGAAGGTGGTCGTCATACACCATTTTTCAGCGGCTACAGACCTCAGTTCTTTTTCAGAACAACTGATATTACGGGTGTATTGACCCTTGATGAAGGTGTTGAAATGATCATGCCCGGTGATAATGCGAACATTAACGTAGAGCTGATTAACCCAATTGCAATGGAAAAAGGACTCCGTTTTGCAATCAGGGAGGGTGGACGTACCGTTGGCGCTGGCGTTATCGGTGATATAGTAGAATAAATCAGTTGAATAAGAAAGAGCTATTATAATGTTGAAAACTAAAATACGGATCAGGCTTAAGGCCTATGATCATAAGTTGCTTGATCAGTCATCGGTAGATATTGTTGATACAGCTAGGAAAACCGGCGCCAGAATTGTGGGGCCGGTACCGCTTCCTACCAGGATCATGAAATTTACAGTGCTGCGGTCTCCCCATGTGAATAAGAAATCTCGGGAGCAGTTTGAAATCAGAACCCACAAACGGATGATGGATATTCTTGAGCCAACCCAGCAGACGGTTGACGC
>CAXHYW010000494.1:0-3842 GCA_964021475.1 uncultured Desulfobacteraceae bacterium
TGTAATTTACCAACTCAATACTCAGCCCCTTTTTTTTCCTTACCTATGGCATAATTGCCGATCAGTGGCATAATTGCCGATCAGTGGCATAATCGCCAACCAAAGACAGGATCACCGACCGATGGCATAACCACCGATCGGAAGTTTTTCCTTATCCCTAATGTCCAACCCCCTTCATATATTTCATCAAATCCGAATCCGTGGAAAGGATCAGTGTACTGTCCTTTGAAAGGCTTTTCTTGTAGAGCTCCATTGTCTTCTGGAAGGCATAAAAATCTGGATCCACCCCATAGGCGGCTGCATATATCTGAGTAGCTTTGGCATCGGCATGACCTTTGGTTTCCTGGGCAGTTCGATAGGCCTCTGATTTTATTTTCTGGAGTTCTTTTTCCTTTTCACCCCTTATGTTACTGGCTTCTCCCTTTCCTTCCGCACGGAATTTTTCAGCAATCTGGTTTCGCTCGGCAATCATCCGATCATAGACAGAACGTCGAACGCTGTCGATATAATTCACCCGCTTTATTTTCATATCGACCAATTCAATACCAAATTCTTCAAGCTTCTTTCTGGATTGAGCCACAATCCGACGGGTAATTTCATCCCGCCCGAGATCAACCTTATACCGGACCCGCCTATTTTTATTTTCATTATCATCTGCAACATCAAAGGTATCCATGGCCCGGTCCGTATTCCGAACCGTCTCAACCAGGGGATATGAGGTGATCAGATTCCTCATGGCAGGGTCAATAATATCGTCCAGACGCTTTAAGGCGGAAAATTCATCTTTTACCGTCTGGAAGTAGAGAATGGGATCAGATATTTTCCACCGGGCAAAGGTATCCACCCAAATATAGGTTTTATCCTTTGTCGGGACCTGGCCTGGATCACCGTCCCATTCCAGAAGATTTTTCGGGAAATAGTTAGCAGTCTGAATAAAGGGGGTCTTAAATTTTAAGCCCGGTGATTTGACAGGCTCCCCCACAATTCTCCCGAATTGGGTAATGACTACCTGTTCGGTCTCATCCACCATATATGCCGAACTAAAAACCAGCACCAAGACAAGTGAGACAATCGTCAAAATCGATATTTTTATTATATTACTATTCATATCTACTCACCTTTCCCAAGGAGTTTCGGGGATATCAGCGGCGACCCATTGGCCCCCATATTTAAAAACGGTAACAGGTTTTTCTGATCAGAATCAATGATATACTTTTGTCCAAGATTTGGGATGACTTCCAGCATGGCCTCAAGATACATCCGCGTTTTGGTTACCTCTTTTGCCTGGGAATAGGCGTCATAAACCGCTTTAAACTTGGTGGCATCACCCTGGGCACGGTTAACACGATCAATGGCATACCCTTCTGCATCCAGAATCAACCGTTTGGCCTCACCCCTTGCAAGAGGAACCGCCTTGTTATATTCTTCCCGGGCCTTATATATGGTCTGTTCTTTTTCCTGGATAGCCTGGTTTACCTCATTAAATGAAGCCTGAACCGGTTCCGGTACATTTGTCTTTTTCATCTCAATGTTGACGATTGAGATTCCTGCCTCGGACCGATCCATTTCCTTTTGGAGCATATCCTTGGCCGCCAAGGCTATTTCCTCACGACTGGAGATCACTTCATTGATGCTCCGGTCACCCACAACGGTTCTCATGGTGGATTCCGACATACTTCGAAGCAAGGTGTTGACATTTTTCACATTAAAAAGAAAGGCCCGGGGATCTGATCGTCTGTACTGAACAATCCAGGGAATCACCGCAACGTTTAAATCCCCGGTCAGCATCAGGGAAGATTCCATCCTCGGCGTAGCAGCAGATGACCGATATTTACTGCTACTCCCAGTGGTGTTAAACCCAAACTCTTCGGTTTCCGGAGTTTTAACATTCACCTTGGTCACTTTCTCGATGCCCGAAGGCAACTTAAAATTCAACCCAGGCTGGGCAATCCTATTATATTTGCCAAATCGTTGGACCACCCCCACCTCATTTCGATCCACCGTAAAGAAGGTAGATGACCCAAAATATAAGGCGATAAGAATGAGGCCCACCAAAAAAACGCCGGGGAATTGAAACCCTTTAAATTTATTTAAAAGTTCATCCATCTGTGGAGGTCTTGGCATACCAGAACCTCCGCCCTCCTGTTTTTTCTCATATTTTTGCTGATTATCCCTTAGCTTTTCCCAATCCCAATTCATAGATAAATCCTGTCTAAATGATTATTGATGTGACTTCTCATAATTTGCCCATTTATTGCATTATTTTAATAGAAAAAATATAACCATATTTATATTTATCAACCCCAAAAGGCAATATTTATTTGACCATCACAAGGCTGGCACCTTGCCCAAATCATCATTGGTATCGATAATTTGGGTATATTCAATGATCAAAATATGGTATGCAAACCTAATGAACAAAAAAAAAGACAGCAAGCTGATCCATATCAGCGACATCCTCAATTCGGCCCTTGGCAAATACAGGCCTGCCAAGGATATGGAGATGACGCGGATCTGGGATATCTGGGATGCAGCCGTCGGCAGGGCCATTGCCATGAATGCCAAACCAGACTCCTTCAAGGATGGTCATCTTACGGTCAATGTCTCAAGTTCCGCATGGATTCACCAACTTAAATTTCTTGAACGAGAAATCATTTTAAATATTAACAAACAAATGGACAAGGATCTTATCCGCCAGATCCGGTTTAAAATTGGTAAAATCCACAGTTGATACTTTTTTTGAAAAAAAGATAAGCGTTCATCAACCCGAAACGGGATACCGGTATTCAATGGATCCGGTTATTCTGGCGGCCCAGGTGACCCCTTCTCCTGGCTGCAAAATCATAGATATTGGATGCGGATGTGGCATTATCCCGCTGATCCTTGGGTTTCGATTCAAAGAGATTCACATCATCGGGGTTGAGATACAGTCGGAGCTTGCCCAACTTGCCACAAAAAACATAGTTGCAAATCAATTGTCAGATCGAATCCACATCCTGAACAAAGACATCCGAACCACCACCCTATCAGATATAAAGGAAGGCACAAAGGAAGGTGCCGATATTATTGTCGCCAATCCCCCTTACAAAAAGAAAGGGTCTGGACGGCTGAATCCAGACATTCAGAAAGCCATCGCCCGGCACGAGGTAACCCTTGAACTGTCAGATTTTTTTGAAAGTGCACACAGGCTTTTGAAACCCCGGGGACAACTGCTCTTTATATTCCCGGCAGATCGATTGCAAGATATTCTTTCAGGCCTGCAATCCCATGCTTTCCAACTGAACTGGATTCGATTCATCCACACAAAAAAAAACAAACCAGCCAAGCTGGTATTGATCTCAAGCCTTAAAGAAGGTTTCGGGGCTTGCATTGTCAGGCCGCCCTTGTATATATTTGACGAGGCTAATAATCCAACAAATGAATATACCGCCATGTTTAAACCTTGACAAAAGGACAAGAAGAGTCTACTTTGCCTTGAATTAATTGACTGCGGAGAGGTGACCGAGTGGCTGAAGGTGCACGCCTGGAAAGCGTGTGTATCTTAACGGGTACCGGGGGTTCGAATCCCCCCCTCTCCGCCATCAAAAAGCTGAAGCTACTGTAATCACAGTGGCTTTTTTTTATTTTAAAAGCCTGAGATTTTCAATCCATCCCCACTTACACACTTGTGAAGATGGAGGATGAAAAATAAAGACAGGCAACTCCCCTTCGTACCTGGTCAAAAATCCTTATTCTTATTGCTTCAGGATCAAAATCCAAAAACTGCTCAATGGATACAATGACGCAGAGAAATTACCGACTAAACATCGCAATACTATTACATTTTTTACATAATTTATTAC
>CAXHYW010000495.1:0-3842 GCA_964021475.1 uncultured Desulfobacteraceae bacterium
CAACATTGTTATAGGGATCCTGCTGGGTCAGGCTCCACCCGGATGTCTGACAATGGGTCCTGAGCATGGTGGATTTGGGGTTTTTCGGATTAAATTGTCCCATGATTTCCGCCCATAAAAACCGGGCCGCCCTGAGCATGGCAATATCCATGAAAAAATTCATGCCGATCCCGAAAAAGAAAGAAAGTCTGGGGGCAAATTTATCAATATCAAGACCTGCAGCAAGAGCCGCTTTCACATATTCAAGACCGTTTGCCAGGGTAAAGGCCGTCTGGAGAACCGAATCCGCCCCGGCTTCCATGATGTGATACCCGCTGATACTGATGGTATTAAACTTTGGCAGGTTATCCGAACAAAACCCAATAATATCGGAAACAATTCTCATGGAGGGTGTTGGCGCATAAATATAGGTATTCCGGGTCAGATATTCCTTTAAAATATCATTCTGAATGGTTCCCGACAGCTGATCATGGCTCACACCCTGCTCTTCCGCCGCAACAATATATCCTGCAAGAATCGGCAGAACCGCACCGTTCATGGTCATGGAAACAGACATCTGATCCAAAGGGATCTTGTCAAACAAGATTTTCATATCTTCCACAGAATCGATGGCAACCCCGGCTTTGCCCACATCTCCTGTCACCCGGGGATGATCGGAATCATATCCCCTGTGGGTGGCCAGATCAAAGGCCACGGACAATCCCTTTTGTCCGGCGGCCAGATTTTTGCGATAAAAAGCATTGGACTCTTTGGCAGTTGAGAATCCTGCATACTGCCGAATGGTCCAGGGGCGGCCGGCATACATGGTGGCTTTGGGTCCCCGGACAAAGGGGGCAAACCCGGGCAGATTATCGGTCACTTCCAGGTTCTCAAGATCTTTGGCCGTATAAAGAGGCTTGATATCTATTCCTTCAGGGGTTTGCCGTGTCAGGGCTTCAAGGGGTTTTCCCCTCAGCTCTTTTGTGGCAACTTCTTTCCATTTATCAAGATCTGGCAGTTGAGACATGGGTATCCTCCGGGCTAATTAAAGCTTAAAATTTAAGACAATCTATCACTTAGGTTATAGCGCTCAATGACGCTGGGATGATCCTTAGATATGGCCCTGGAATCCAGGGCGCTTGAAATTTAAGGAATCTGATAATTTAAAAAAACTGGTAATTTAAAAAAATCGGGTTGTTGTGGGTCCGGGGGAACACTATAAATATGCGGTTCCCCCGGATTTTAGTTTTTTTATTCCTTGTATTTATTCCTTGTTTTCATTTTCTGGCACTGGCATACCCCATACCCACAAGGGCCTCTTCCATTTCCCCCAGAATTTCAGGATCATCAATGGTGGCAGGCATGTTCCACGGGTCGTTATCTGCAATTTTTTGAATGGTCCCCCTTAAAATTTTACCAGACCGGGTTTTCGGAAGCCGTTCTACAATGGCGGCCATCTTGAAAGCGGCAACCGGTCCGATGCGGTCCCGGACACTTAAGATAACTTCTCGAATGATCTTGTCATGGTCTTTACTGGCACCGGCTTTCAAGACCAGAAATCCCATGGGCAGTTGCCCCTTAAGTTGATCTGCCACCCCGAGAACGGCACACTCGGCCACATCGGGATGATCCGCCAATATCTCTTCCATGGCCCCGGTGGAAAGCCTGTGACCAGCCACATTGATAATGTCATCGGTCCTGGCCATCACGTATACATACCCTTCCTCGTCGATAAATCCCGCATCGGAGGTGGTGAAATATCCGGGGAATTCATCCAGATAGGCTGAGACAAACCGGTCATCATTTTTCCAAAGGGTGGGTAAGGTACCCGGAGGCAATGGCAGTTTCACCGCCAGGGTGCCGATATCACCGGCAGGAAGCTCTTTGCAATTTTGATCCAACACCCTAAGGTCCCAGCCCGGCGCTGCCTTGGTGGGAGACCCATGCTTAACCGGAAGGGGTTCTATTCCCATGCAATTTGCGGCAATGGACCAGCCGGTTTCTGTCTGCCACCAATGGTCAATCACGGGAACCTTCAGATTTGTTTCCGCCCATTTGAGGGTATCTGGATCAGATCTTTCCCCCGCCAGAAAAAGGGCTTTAAAACATGAGAGATCATAGTCTTTAAGAAGGGTTGCTTCCGG
Source organism: uncultured Desulfobacteraceae bacterium (assembly GCA_964021475.1). Lineage (GTDB taxonomy): Bacteria > Desulfobacterota > Desulfobacteria > Desulfobacterales > Desulfobacteraceae > NBML01. The sequence continues at coordinate 2,124 of CAXHYW010000495.1, forward strand.
ATCGTCCCGTTTAATTGCCCGAAAGGCCGTGGGTGCCGTAAATAAAGTTTTCACCTTATGCTGGGAAATCACCCGCCAAAAAGCACCCGCATCAGGGGTTCCCACAGGTTTTCCTTCAAAGAGAATCGTGGTACATCCCTTTAGCAGTGGGGCATAAACAATATAGGAATGCCCAACCACCCATCCCACATCAGAAGCCGCCCAGAAAACATCTCCCGCATCCACGTCATAGATAGCTTTCATGCTCCATTTGAGTGCAACCATATGACCGCCATTGTCTCTGACAACCCCTTTTGGTTGTCCTGTGGTGCCGGATGTATATAAGATATATAAGGGGTCCGTGGCCTCAACCGGGACACAATCCTTTGGGGTCGCAACAGCCATGGCCTCTTTCCAGTCCACATCCCTTTTGGGATCCATGGTGGCTTTTTCCATCCACCTCTGGAGGATAATCGTCTTTGCCGGTTTATGAACGGCCAGATTGATCGCCTCATCCAAAAGGGGTTTGTAGGCAATGACCTTTTGTACCTCAACCCCGCAGGAAGCAGAGATAATCACTTTGGGTTTTGCATCATCTATCCTTGTGGCCAGTTCCTTGGAGGCAAATCCACCGAAAACAACAGAATGAACCGCCCCTATTCTGGCACAGGCCAGCATGGCGATGGCCGCTTCCGGAATCATGGGCATGTAAACCACCACCCGGTCTCCTTTGGAGACCCCATTCTGGGCTAAAACGCCGGCAAAAATAGCAACTTCATCCCTTAATTCAGTATAGGTATATTGTTTAACCGTGTCGGTAACCGGGCTGTCATAGATCAACGCCAATTGTTCACCCAACCCGTTATTGATATGCAAATCAAGTGCATTGTAACAGGTGTTGGTGATGCCACCGACGAACCAGCGGTAAAACGGTTTGTTGGAATCATCCAAAACCTTGTCACAGGTTTTATACCAATGGCAGTCCTCCGCTGCTTTTGCCCAGTAAGCTTCCGGGTTTTCAATGGATTCTCTGTGTTCTTCCTGAAGTGATATTGCCATAAACCATGCTCCTTTTTAAAGTGATTATGGGGTATACAAACCGATTCAGGTAATTGTTTTTGCAATAGATGTACCAAGATTGTTATAGGATGGTTCTAATTATGAGAAGGCTTGCGGGCCGTATCTGCCCATGATTTTTAACTGGACTTACCCGGAAACAGAAAACGGGACAAAATGTCCCGTTTTCTATGAAGAGAGATGGCGGATCGCCTTGGAGAGGAACAATTTAGCACCAAATGGGCGGTTTTGTCTCAAAAAGTCACATTATCGCTCAAAAACCTGGACTTTTCGAAAAAGAGATCTTCGGTCAATCCCCAATTCCAAGGCAGTTTTTGTTTTATGCCATTTGTTTTTTTCAAGGCATTGCAGGATAATCTGCTTTTCCACCTGTTGTATCCGCTGGGTCAGGGTTTGGCTGGATGAAAAATCACGGGAGGTGGGATCCAGTTCTTTGACCCGATTATTTTCATCCTGGCCGATATCGATAAATTCCATTTTCTGAAGGGTCAGATATTGCTGGACAGCATTCTGTAATTCCCGCACATTCCCCGGCCAATCATAGGCCACCATTTTCTCAAGGATATGATCAGGGATCATCCGTATGGCCTTATCATCGGAAAACAACTGAATAAAGTGCTGAATCAAAAGCGGCAGATCTTCTTTTCTGTCCTTGAGAACCGG
>CAXHYW010000496.1:0-3837 GCA_964021475.1 uncultured Desulfobacteraceae bacterium
GTTAAAATCAGTTCTTTGTTGATTAATATTCTGGTTTTTTATATGATAAAAAATTCATTTTGCTCGAACGAATAATATTATTTTCTTATAAAATGAAATCTATACCAAGGAGTAAACAAACTATGAGTGATGCATCCCAGACAATTTTCTATAGTGGCGGCCACAGAGGGGCGGAAGCAGAATTTGGCAAACTGGCGGAAAAATACGGCATGAAGGAGGTAAACTACTCCTTTGAAGGCCACAATCTTGACCGGGACGTCGGGGTCATAATGCTCACCGAGGAAGAACTGAAAAAAGGGGATATAAGTATGGATATCGTTTCCGCCCGCATGGGCAGATCCTTTTCCAAGGTCAATAAAATCCGAAAGGTGATCCAATCCATTTTTCACATGATCAACAACGGATACCAGATTTTTGTCGTCGGCTGGATCCTCCCGGACAAAACCGTCAAAGGGGGAACCGGGTGGGGGGTGGAACTGGGAAAACTCTTTAACCGCCCTATTTTTGTCTATGAGCAGGATCGCAAGGAATGGTTTTCCTGGATCGACAATTCCTGGCAACAGGTCGTGCCGGTGATCTGCCACAAAACCTTTGTCGGAACCGGCACCCGAAAACTGACCGAAGATGCCAAAGCCGCCATGGAAGATCTGTTTGAAAGATCTTTCAAATAAGACCCATTTTTAATGGTATCACCCCGGTCTGACTTATAGAGGTTCTGACCAGACCGGGTGGTTTCCTAGGGAAAATTGTTTTTTATGATCCAAAGCATTCTTGACAATGACCTGTATAAATTTACCATGCAGCAGGCGGTCCATTTTCTTTACCCCGGGGTCCAGGCAGAATATCAATTTTTCAACCGGGGTGGCACCTGTTTTCCCCATGGTTTTGCCCAAAGAGTCCAGCAAGAAATTGAGCAAATGGCAACGCTTTCATTGTCACTCGCCCAGAAACGTTATCTTGAAACCACCTGTCCTTTTTTCACACAAAACTATCTAAATTACCTGGAATCCTATACCTACAACCCAGAAGAGGTGACCCTGGGACAAAAGAAAGGCGTTTTTTTTTTAAAGGTTAAAGGCCCCTGGCTCAGAACCATCCTCTGGGAAGTCCCTTTGATGGCCATCATCAGTGAAACCTTTTTTTCCATGACCACTCCTGCCATTCTTTCCCGGGAAGAAATAAAAGCCCTAAACCTTTCAAAGACAGCCGCTCTGGCTGAACATCAGATTTTGTTTGCAGATTTTGGCACCCGCCGGAGATTTTCTTCAACCAACCACGAAATGCTGATCTCAGACATCACCCATGAAAGCCATACCCTCATGGGGACCAGCAATGTCCATTTTGCCCAAAAATTCAATCTGAGTCCCATTGGCACCCTGGCCCATGAATGGGTCATGTTCCATGGGGCTGTTGCGGGATACAAAAAAGCCAACCCCAAGGCCATGGATGCATGGATACAGGTTTTCAAAAAAGAGTTGGGAATTGCCCTGACAGATACCTATACCACAACCCAATTTTTATCCTCCTTTGACACCCGGCTTGCCAGGCATTTTGACGGCGTACGTCACGATTCCGGGGATCCCATTGCCTTTATCAACAACCTTGTCCGGCATTATGAAACCCTGGATATCAACCCCAAGACAAAAACCATTGTCTTCTCCGACAGCCTTAATATTCATCAAATCCTTGCCATTCACACCCAATGCAATGGAAAAATAAAAGATGCCTATGGGATCGGTACCCACCTGACCAATGATGTGGGGGTAACCCCATTGAACATGGTCATCAAGCTGTCCCAATGCCAGGTCTGCCCGGAAAGTCCCTGGCAGCAGACGGTCAAACTTTCCGATAACAGGGGAAAACAAACCGGAAATAAAAAAGAGCTGGACCGCTGCAGAAAGCTATTAAATATCAAGGAAATATAAAATGGACGCGACTAAAAAAGGGGGAGAATTCATTGGAACAGATAGATGAAAAACCCGTCATCGCTGTCATTGATGATGAAGATAAGTGGTTGAATGTATATAAAAGAATGTTCAGGAGCAGCAACTATTCCATTGAACCCTATTCAGATCCACACCGGTTTTTGGATACGATTGCCAAATATCCAAACCGGTTTGCCGGAATCATTTGCGACATCAATATGCCCATCTTGAACGGCCATCTGGTTTTAGAAGCGGTAAAAAAGGATAAAAAGACCCGGGATATCCCATTTTTGATTGTTTCAGGCGTCCTGACACAAGATCAAAATCTATCCAAAATCCAGACAACGGCCTATATTTCAAAAATGGATGATAATCTTAGAACCAAAATATTTGAAGAATTGATAGAGGTTGTTGAACAATGGCCCAGGATAAAACAATATTTACACACCCAACATGTTGCAGAAGATGATATAGATTTCTTCTGTCAATTTTTTATTAACTACCAAACCTTCTTTACCGAAATCCTAAACTATATTCATCAAATGGAACAGGCCTGTGTAAATTCAGATGATAACGCCATGGCCCAAACCACAAAAAACTGCACGGCCTTTATGGATAAGATACACACCAAATGTATGGGAATCATTTCTCTGATACAGGAAAGCCAGGAAATAACAGGCTTTGCCAGGAAAATTTGTACCCGGGCAAGATCCAGTCTGAACATGATCCAATACTACCAGTTAATGTTTTCCGAAGAAACCGCATCCAACAAAGAATTTCAGGAATTCCTGAAAGAGTGCCGACAAAGCATTGGAAAAATTATCCTTGGAACGGAAGAAGAATATAATCTTAGAAAAGATTAGGAGAAAGTTCCGGAGCCCCCTTTCAAAAGTTTGGCTATCTGCTCCAGGCTTCCAATTGTGACACCTCAGCCTTAAGTCGGGTTAAAGATTCTGGGGTGTTGAACAATTTGCGACACAGTTCACATTTACTATGGGTGATGATATCCCGGGCCTTCATTCCGGTAAACGAGGCGATATTGGTGATACCCATGGTTCTGATAAGATGGTACAACCGGTTTGTTTCCGTTTTGGCAAACAGCTGTTCCATTGTTTGGTTGTTCAAATTCCCCAGGTGAAAAAACTGGGTTTTAGAAAAATGGTTCCCGGCGTCACAACAGGCGAACATATCTAAGTCCGGCGTCAGATAGGGGTTCATATCACAGCAGTTTGCCTGGTAATCGGTGAGGATGACTCTTTGTTTAAACCCGGCGGCACGGCCAGCATAGATGACAGGTTCTGGGAAAAACAAAAGGCCATGATCCCGTAAAAACTGCTCTTTGGGATCATCCTCCAGGGAAAAATCAGTCACAAATGAAATATAATAATTTAACCCGATCTTCTGGCAACTGCGGGCTGCATTCAACACATTGTTCTGGTTAACATGCTCCTGATGCCACCGTGAGAAGCTCAATCTCAATTGACAAAGCCCGTTTTTTTTCAATTCTGACACAACGGCGTCCGAGGCGACTTCTGTCTTTGCCCAGAAACTATTGGTCACAATCCGGGTGTAGATGTTAAGTTGTCTGCACAATTTAACCAGAGCTGTAATTTCATTAATATACAGGAAGGGTTCACCTGCCGAAAAGCTGATTCCGCCAACACCCGCCCGGGCCATTTCGCCAATAATTTCCTTTGCTTTGAGATGATCCATTTTTCTACCAGCAGGAATCTCTTCCCCGGCAACGCAGTGGGTGCACCGGATATTACACCGGGTTGAGTATCCAAAAGCTAATTTTCGCATCTGTTAAACCCGCTGCTCTTTTATCCAGGATTCAAAATCAAGGGGAATTAACTTCGATAGATCGGAAGAGCGTCGTGTAGGGAAAGAGTGTGCCTCTCTTTGTAGATCT
>CAXHYW010000497.1:0-3837 GCA_964021475.1 uncultured Desulfobacteraceae bacterium
CAAATTGCTATAGCTAAAAGGTTAGGTGTCCAACTGTCGCTGTAGTGTTATAATATTAGCAATAGTTTAATCCTTAAAAAAAGTGGCGTAAACAAGGCGGACATCAGGAAAAAGCTTGTATTCTCAACAACCGGGATTATATTGTCCGCAAGTGCAAGTGCCCATCCAAACACCGCATGCCGGTTCATGAGGATGCAATATAAAAAGATAAATCAGGAGTTCAATATGTCAGATTCAAAACCGCTTCCTGCCGGTGTGATGCTGCAATGCGATAAAGAAACCTATGCTGCCCGTATTACCCCACCCTCGGGAGTACTCACGGCAGATGACCTGGAAAAAATGGCGGCTGTCGTCCGCAAATATGATATCCCGGCCGTGAAGATCACCTCGGGCCAGCGCATCGGATTCTACGGATTAACCCTGGACACTGTCCATGCCATATGTGATGACATGCCTTTCAGAACCGGGGGGCATTATGTTCAGGCTTGCCCCGGAACCGACTGGTGCCAGTTTGCCCATACGGATTCCATTGCCCTGGCCAATATGATCGAAGACAAATTCGGTTTTGAACCCGTGCCTGCAAAAGTTAAGTTTGGTATTTCAGGTTGTAATTTCAGTTGTGCCGAGTCTTATATCAGGGATATCGGGTTTATCGGATCATCCAAAGGGTGGACCATGATTGTGGGGGGCAATTCCGGCCAAAAACCGCGATTGGGTGATGTGATCGCAACACAATTGAGCACTGAAAAAGCCTTTGAACTGACCAAAGCTTTTTTGGTTTTTTATTGTGAGAACGCGCCTCAAAAACAGCGTACCGCACATTTTATAGAAAAGATCGGAATCGAAACGGTGAAAGCCGAACTTGATCTGGCTTAAATGTGATTGTTTGACCCTATCGCTGCCCGGGGGCATTTTCACCCGGACAGAACCATCTTTACCCCTTGTTTCTTCATCAACTTCAGGGGCACTAACCACCATGAAACCATAATTCTTTTTTTCTTTCTTCATGCCTATTTTATGGAGGCACCTCCATAAAAAAAGTGTTTGGCAGCATCCAACAAAAACTCATCCTGATAATTACCCGCGGCAAGGGATACTCCCACAGGAATCCCATCAATGTGCGCAGCAGGGATCGAAATTTCCGGTAAACGCCCCACCCCGGAAAAAGAACTGATAGCCATAGTTCTGCCATAGAAGGCCATGACACAGTCAAGGCTGGACAGTGATCCCTTTTTCGGGGCAATGGTTGGTGTGGTCGGGAAACAAAACAAATCGCCAACATTTGTAAAGTCGGAAATTTTCTGGAACAGACTTTCACAAAGAGACAGTGCCTCATTCAATCCGGTACGATCAAAATCCCGAATATTTTGATAAGCTGCGTTAAAGTTTGGGCCCAACTCTGGCTTGGCTGTCTCTATCCACCCCCCAACGGTATTTGTAAATTCGGCCGTTTGCAGATTTCTCAATGCGTGTTCATTGCATGCTGTAAGATCAAATTTATCACCCAGGATGTCACCAAAACTAATCCACGAGATCTTCACGTCAAAGTTTTTCAGATGCGAAATGCTTTTTTTACGAGAGGGGATGCAATTGAAAAAGCATCCTCCAATAGGAAAATATTGTTGATCTTTGCAGATTCTTTATTCTGGCTGTTCAAAAGTACCCGCATGACTTTATCAAGCGTTTCTATATCGTTTGAGAAAGCACCCACGGTGCTCACACTGGGCATAAAAGGCAATACGCCTGTTCAGAAACACGATGCAATGTGGGTCTCATCCCCCATACACCACACAAACTTGCGGGAACACGTATAGACCCCCCAGAATCGGTTCCGATGGAAAAATCTACTAATCCACAAGCAACCGCCGAGGCGGAACCGCTGGAGGAGCCTCCTGGTATACGACCCGGGGCTTTGGGATTCAGGGGGGTACCAAAAAAGTAACTTTCTCCATCAAGGCTATAGGTGAATTCATCTGCCACGGTCTTACCAATACAGGTTGCGCCAGCCCCAATAACTGATCTATGCAAAGGGCGTTATAGACAGGTGCGAAGTGATCTGCACCCCAGGGTTTGCTTCCATATGTAGTCTTTTTTCCTGCGAGATCAATGTTATCCTTCACCGCAAATTTCAGGCCATCTAAAACGCCACTCTGATAAGGTTCAAGAACAAATGTTTCAACAAAAGCGCCAGATTCTTCCTGGCTATATATTTTTTTAAACATTATTTACCCCGGTTATTAGAATTTTGAAAAAAAAATAACCTTTTTTATCAATTCTTCTCATTGGGCGTCAATCAAATTACTGGTGCCGTGAACATGTTTTTCCGGGGCCTATTTTAATTTATTAAATTAAGATATTGTACTGCTTTAAATTTCAGTATTCATAATACTCGAAATGTTACATAGCTTGAGACTGTCCAGAAAAAAAATCAATGAATTTTGCCGATAACCACCGTGATATTATCTTTCCCTCCGGCATCGAGAGATAACTTGATTAATGCATCAGCTGCCTTCTCAGGTTTTGGAAACTGGGAGATTATCCGACATATTTCTTCTTCAGTTATTGACCGGTAAAGACCGTCTGAAGCTAAAATGAGCATGTCATCGGATTTAAGTTGAATCTTCCCGGATTCAGGCGTCACATCCTGGCAACCAACACATTGATCGATTACATCTTTTGAATAATGCTGTTTCGCCTGGCATTTTGTCAGTTCGCCTTCCTGTATTAAAAATCGGGCAAGCGTTTGGTCCTGGGTAATTTGCCGTATTCGATTTTTTCTTAAGAGATACAGACGGCTATCCCCTGAATGACACCAGGATGCGACATGATTTTTAATGAATATAGATATAAGCGTTGTTGCCATCCCATTCAACCCATGATTTTTTTCCGCAAGAGCACAAAGCATTTGATCCATTTTTCCAAAAAAGAAGGATGGGTCTTTAGCAGTTTGGGTACACCCTATGTCTGTCAATTGTTTTAATTCTTCCATGACATAGTCAGAGGCTATTTCTCCTCCTGGTTCGCCGCCAAGACCATCCGCAATCGCCATCAGGATTGTGTCATCTGAAAAACAACGCATGGCATACCGGTCTTGATTGGTTTTTCGTTCTAAACCAATATCGGTTTGTGCCGCTACTTCTATTTCTTTTGTTTGCAGGATATCCTGTTTTTGTCTCCACAGAACATTATTTTCAGTTGTGATAATCTTGTCCCCGCTGTTAATTATGGAAATGCCATCTGTTTTTTTGACAAGTTTGTCTATTTTTTTTTGCAAAATTAAAAAGTCATTTTCTTTATCCGGATCAAATTCAAATTTAATGGTTCGGATATTTTCCCTTTTCAACCCTGAAGATAGTGATCCCCGGCCGGGAAAGGTCAAGCCAAGATAGTCTGTTATTTGATCCGGTGTTTGAAACCGATCTTTTGGATTTTTTTCACAGGCCTTTAAGATGAATAGCCTCAACTTTTCAGGCAGATTCTTTGCTATTTTTCCAGGATCAGGTATGGGTGACTTCCTCATCATCTTCATCAGTATTGCTTGATTATCAGATGAAAATGGGAGTTGGCCTGTGACCATTTGAAAGGCGGTAATGCCCAGAGAGTATATATCACTTCTGAAATCAGCAGGTTCTCCATCGATTTGTTCCGGTGCAAGGTAGTTAAAATTTCCCCCCATCAAAAAATCATCCGTACCCAGGGGACACGCCAGACCGAAATCGATCAATTTGATTTGATCCTGGGGCAACACGATGACATTGGAAGGATTGATATCCCGATGAATAAGTCCTTTTTCACCGGCAAACGCCATGGCAGATGCCAGTTGACGCAAAAAATGCA
>CAXHYW010000498.1:0-3823 GCA_964021475.1 uncultured Desulfobacteraceae bacterium
GAGATTCTCCGGAGTGACTGGAGTTCAGACGTGTGCTCTTCCGATCTGATCTCGATAAAGCGAAAATGAAATTTGGGGATATCATTGCGGCCTGGCCCATACAGGATGAGCAGCCAACCTATGCGCTTATGGCTTGCACGGGGGGGTATACAAAATCTCACCCAAAAGTTATCAAAAGATTTTTGCAGGCATTACTCACGTCAGAACGCTATTATCACCGGAACCCAAAGAGGGCACAGGCACAAATTCTTGATCATCCTGCCAGAAAGGAGAGTCCCTATGGAAAACGCCTTCCAACAACTTCATCTTATGGTCTTTTGTTGGACAAAACCTTTCTTGTTATGCTGGAGGACGAATCCCGTTGGCGCATTAATGAGGCAAACGATAAGAACCAAAAAACACCTAATTTTTTAAGACATATCTACTTTAAAGGCCTGGAAACCGTATATCCCCAGGGAATTTCGATTGTCCGATAGAAAACAAGAGGCTTAAATGATAAAAACAAAACTTAAAGCTGTGTTCTGCCTTTGCATTGCCCTTGGGTCGATATCCAGCATCGCAGTTTTTTACTCTCTCCAGGGTTTGGAACAAAAACTTGCGGAAAGAAAACAGATAACAGCAGTTTCCCGGGGGATATTTGATCTTGCCATGCTTGCGGATGAATATCTCCTATATCAAGAAGCTCGGCCCCTGGAGCAATGGAATAGAAGCTATCTCAACCTATCGGATTTAATAGATGCTTCTGCTGTTGAGCACCATTTTTCAAGGCAGGATTTTGTCGGTTTTACAAAGGACTTAGGGCAGATAAAGATCCTCTTTTCCAGGTTGATAGGCACATATGAAACGCCTAAGTTCCAGGATAATCCAAAGCTTTCCCAAAGGCTGAAAAGCCAACTCAAAAGTCAGATCCTCACCAAAAACAACGAACTTATATTTTGGGTTGATCTTCTGAAAAAAATTTCGGAAAAGGAGTTGCTGGACAGTCAGAAGCAGTCTGCATGGGTTGTTTTCATTTCTATAGTTGCCCTTTGCAGTTCTGTTATCGGCGTGCTCTTCTTTATTCAAAAAGCCATTGTGGTCCCTTTTGATAAACTTAACGCAGGGGTGTACGCCATTGGTGAGGGTAATCTGGATATTTGCATCGACACAACCTCATCAGATGAGATTGGGGAGTTGTCACGGACATTTGATGACATGGCCCTTCATTTAAAAGAGGTCATGATCTCACGGGCTTTGCTCCAGAACGAAGTAAACCACTTGGATCGTGTGGCGACCATGGGCACTCTTACGGCTGCATTGGCACATGAAATCAACCAACCCCTGGCGGCCATTTTGAGCAATTCCCAGGCCGGAATCCGCTTCCTCAATAATACGGAACCCGATGTTAAGGAAGTTCAGGAGGCGCTGAAGGATATCGTTTCAGACACCAAACGTGCTGGAGATGTGATTGGTCGTTTACGCAGAATGCTTCAAAAAGACAAGGGCCAAAGCCAGGCGCTCAAGCTTTCCGATGTTATTTACGAAATTATCAATTTTGTACAAAGCGAGATTATTCTTTTAAACGCCACGGTTTCAGTGGATATTGACCCGAAACTTCCCCTGGTTCATGGCGACCGCACCCAAATACAACAGGTGCTGCTGAACCTTCTGATAAATGCATTTGATGCCGTGCGGGGTATGTCTGGACAACCGAGAAAGATTGGGATAAGTTCCCATTTAGGAGAAGATGATACGGTTCTCATTTGTGTGGTTGATTCCGGTTTAGGAATAAAAGACACAAGACTTAAAAGCATTTTTGAGGCCTTCTATACAACTAAAGAGAAGGGGATGGGCATAGGGCTTGCCATCAGTAAATCCATTATCAAAGAGCACGGAGGGCGAATCTGGGCGGCCAACAGAAGTGTTGGCGGCGCACGGCTAAGTTTTACCCTACCGATAGCCAGGTCAAATATGCTTAGGAAAGATGGCGTATAAGACTAAAAGAGAGTCAAAATCATGAAAAAAGAAACTGCCAGGGTTTTTGTTGTGGATGATGATCCCTCCGTACGAAAGGGTCTGGATCGACTTATCCGGTCAGGGGGACTCCTGGTTGAAACCTTTGCCTCGGCAGATGCGTTTTTAGAACACCCCGGCACCAAGGGACCTTCCTGCTTAATTCTGGATATAAAAATGCCCGGCACCACGGGCATTGAACTTCAGGAAAAACTTTTATCCCGGGAAGATACCATGCCCATAATCTTTATTTCAGGTCACGGCGATATCCCCCTGGCCGTGGAAGTGATCAAAAAAGGGGCAATTGATTTTTTGAGCAAACCATTTAATGACAAAGACCTCTTTGATGCCATAGATGAGGCATTGGATAAATCCAAAATAATACAAACAAACCGGGCAGATCAGGACGCCATCCGTTTTCATTTGGATTTATTGACAAAAAGAGAATCCGAGGTTTTAACCTATGTGATCACCGGCATGTTGAATAAACAGATCGCCGCAGCCCTCAACATCAGCGAAAAAACCGTCAAGGTCCATCGTGGACGTGTTATGGAAAAAATGAGTGTGGATTCCGTGGCCGAACTTGTGCGGCTCGCACAAAAAATAAATATCAAACCGGCAAAAATCCATCATTAGGTTTTCTCTATAACCTTCCTTTTACCTGTCTGTTCAATCGCTTGCATCGCATGGGACCAAGGTCCAATGGACGTAAGTCTTATATCTTTTTCTTTGCTTATAAATAATAATATTTTTAATATTATTATTTATAAGCAAAGAGGCCCATGATATGGGAAAAGAAAGCAATCCGATTATTTATCTTGTGGAGGATGATGAATCTGTGCGGCGTGCAATGAAGCGCCTGATTCTATCCATGGGAATGGAAATACAAACCTTTTCATCGGGACAAAAATTTTTTGAATCAAGGTATAAAGACCACAATGCCTGTTTGATTTGTGATATCAAAATGCCTGGCATGGGCGGGATGGAGATCCAGAAAAAACTTAACTTCCTGGGGTCCAAACTACCGGTGATTTTTATTACCGGGTTCGACACTGAAAAAACACGAGATGAAGCTAAAAAAGTAGGCGCTGTCGGATATTTTCGCAAGCCTGTTGATGATCAGGCGCTTCTCGACTCGATCCACTGGGCTTTGAGCGGCCAGATTTCCCGAGAATGTGGTTCTCCCCCAGCAAATCGGACACATGGTTAAGTCATTTGTAGGTGAATATTTACAAATTCTATCCTAGCCAGAAATTTAGGTCAAACCCAACTCCTTGACATATTTTTAAACGATTGGTAATTTTGTTACTCATTTTATAATGAGTCTATACCTGAAAAACAGATCAATATTTAATAAATGAACAATCTGAAGGAGAGGATCGATTATGAAAGATCAAACAGGCACAGGCAGATGTATTTATGCGATTGTTTTAGCATTGACATTATTGATGGTGACAAACATTTGTTTCGCACAACAGGCTGCATCCTCGTCAGCATCCCAGGGGGAACAGTCGCCAGTCATTGAAAAAGAAGCAACGGATGCCCTTTTAAGAATGGGAAAATTTCTCCAGACATTGAAAACTTTTGAGGTCAGTGCCCAAATCTCCATTGATGAAGTGCTGGATTCAGGTCAAAAGATTATGACCAACGGTACTTCTCAAATGATGGTGAATCGGCCGTACCAGGTCCGTGCCGGGATTCAGGTTGATGAAATCGATAAAGACCTTCAATTTTTTTATGATGGTAAGACCTTCACCCTCTATGGAAACAAGAACAAATATTAAGATCGGAAGAGCACACGTCTGAACTCCAGTCACTCCGGAGAAACTCG
>CAXHYW010000499.1:0-3809 GCA_964021475.1 uncultured Desulfobacteraceae bacterium
TTTTCATTTCATAAATACAGATGTTGTCAACGGTCAAGCATCCATCGGCTATAATGGTATATTTGTCCGACAAAACCGAAGTTTCTTTAATATGGGCATGAACCTCTATTGTTTTGTTGGTAGGAATGATCTGGCCTCTGTATATCCATTCATGGGTCTGATCAGGCGTCATTTGAAGGGCATACTGGTCCGCAGGGATATCGAATTTTTTTAATAGAAAAAATCGGAGAAGTTGTAAAAAAGATTCTACACCAAGTGATCCCGGACAAACCGGATCCTGGTAAAAATGGGCATCAAAGAACCATTCCTTGGGATCTACTTTTTTTATTCCTTTGATATAGCCTTGTTTATATAATCCTGCATCGAAATCCATCCGTTCGATGTGATCTATCATTCTCAGGGCCTTGGATGGCATTCCTAAATTTTCCCCCGTTTGTTTGTCTTCGGGGGTTATGGGGGCATCATCTGGAAAAACGTGATGAAGCTTACCTATATTTAAAATGGGATCCTTAAATTTATTGTCCCGGATACCCACCTGATTTGAAAGGGATGTTTTTGTGAAAAAACCAAAGTTGGTTGTCCCCTGGTATACATTTTGTCCTTTTTGGCTGACATCCATTTCAAAATCCTGGATAATCATGCCGCCTGCCTTGGATACATTGGTGATACGGCTTCGAATGGTCAGGGTTCCAGAATCATTTGATATGGGTTGGCAAACCGTGCCCACTCCTCCAAGGTTTCTGAAATGGAGGCGATCGTTACTTTCAAGGGCAGACCCTGCATAGGCAGCAAGCCATCCACAGGGCTGCAGCGCTATTTCAAGGAGAATACAAAAGGGGATCGTCCGGGTTCTGTTTGCCGTAAAATACCATGCATCCTCTGGAATGTCGTATTGGACTTCGACCCATCCGCCTGGCTGCATTTTCCATTGTGGATGATCTGCTTTCACCACCCGGTCCATGAAAAAATAGGGAGGGCGGGGCAGTCTTGCAATTTGCCTGTCCTTGTCAAATATCTTGTATTTTTCCCCGAACGCTTCGGAAGGGTTGCCCTGGGCAAAGGCGAGGATTTTTTCCCGTGAAAAAAGGGGGTTGTTTTTAAATTTTGCCAGTAAAGAGGGGTCCACAACGGCTTCGAATCCGGTGATACTTGCCACCACAGTCTTCGTTTCATCCAAAAATGTAAAATACCCCTTAATTTTGTGGGAGGTTTCCTCGTTAACCGTAAAGAGAATCCGAACTTTGCCCTGAAGTTTTTTATGGGAAGCATAGAGACGAAGGTTTGCCATAAAACTTGGCAGGCAGACCTGTTGTCTTGTTTCAAAGGTCCATAGTATTGCCGCCTGGAAAGCGGCATCCAGCATCATGGGATCTATTGCCCACCCATTTGCGTGGGGGGTTTGAAACCATTCTGCAGGTTTGGGTGCAAGGGTGGTGGTCACTTCAATCCCTTTGGGTGAGATGCCATTGATGGCGGTGATGCACTGGAGTGATTTTCCATGGAATAAAATATCGGCATAGGCGTTTTCAATGTTGAGTTTAGAGGGTTTTAGATCCATGAATGCAGCGCTTGACAGAACCGGCGGTTGGGGCAGATTGTTTTTAAGCCGGATGGTTCCGGCAGCATGGGTATAAGTGATATCGGCATTGTTTAGGGAACCTATATTTCCCTGGGTGGTGAATCCGGATTCAAAGGGTTGGCATTTCCCCAGATTAACCTGAACCTGTATCTCATCATTTTGGGTCCGGATTCCTTTTAAAAGGCGTATGTCGTCCATGCCGGCAAAGACAAGACCCGGATTGTTTTTTTCAGCGGCATGGGCCAAAAGCTCGATGAGCAAGGCAAAGGGAACAACCGGCTCCTGGGCGATCTTGTGGGATTCCAGGATGGGAGAGGCCTTAGGGCCAAATGTTTGGGTTAACACGGTTTTTAACCTAGGCTTTTTGGGAGGCGCGTCCTGGGGGATATGGGCACCAATGACAATTTCCACAGGTGTCCGGTCTGTATTTCCCATTTCCTTGAGTAATTGTAAGGCACCCAGTTTTAGCGGAATCAGGTCAATCCCTTTTTTTGAAAATTCCCGTTTCAAACCTTCATCCACCATTCCTCCTGCCCAGGGGCCCCAGTTAATGGACAGAAACCTGCAATCCGGCCTTGAAAGCGAACCTTCCTGGGCGATTTTGTTCAGCACTTCATTGGCCATGGCATAGTCGCATTGACCGGTATTACCCGTTCTGGCTGCAATGGATGAGAACAGAATTACATATTTTAGGGGGTCCTGTTCGGTGGCGTTCAAGAGGATATCAAGGCCTTCCACCTTGGTGTTGAAAACCCGGTTAAATTGATCAAGACGTTTATCACAAATGAGTTTGTCTTCCAGGACGCCGGCACCATGGATGAGAACAGAAATTTGGGAGAATTCTTTGCGCACGCTTTTGAAGATTTGGTCAATCTCTTGGGAATCCCGGATATCGGCTGAGAAATATTTTACAAAAGAACCACATGCCCTGATCCGTTCCATATTGGCCTGAATCGCACGATTGGAGACAATTGCCTGGTATCGTTTTTCAATATCGGCTGGTTTGGCTTTCTGTCCTGCAAATTGGTGTGTTAAAATTTGTTTTTTCATCTCGGCTGGATCGGTGATGTTTTGTATCCAGGCAGGTTCCATGAAAGGTTCAGGCGAACGGCCTAACAGAATGATGTTCGGAGAATGAGCCTTGGCAAGTTGAACCGCACATTCTGCAGTGACCCCTTTTGCACCGCCGGTAATCACCACCACGTCTTCGGGTCCTAATTCAACTATCCCTTCCGAGATGTTTTTGTTTTCAAGAAAAGGGATATTACAATTGTCACCGTCTAAGCCCATTTCAATAGTACCCTGGGTCATCATTAAAGCGACAGCAGCTTCTGAATTATCCAAACATTTTTCAATTGAGTCGGGCATGTCCAGGGCCCGGCACAATACATTTTTCCATTCAAGTGCTGCGGTCTTAGCAAGTCCGGAAAGTCCGCCATAAACTGGGCTTGCGGAAAATGAGGGGTGCAAGAATCCAAATCCGCCTCCCATAAAGCTTAAGGTTGTGAAAAATGCTCCTTTTTCAGAACCAGAAGAGATCAGATGGGAAGCGTTTTTTTGGGCCAGACAAAAGGCTGCCTTTAAAAATGCTTTTGCGGTTTGGGAATCGGCGTGTTTAAATGAATCCGGTATGATAACGATGCCTGCAGCATCAGAAAGGTCTGGAATTTTATCATGGCTTACGTCGATAAGGGTGGCGGATATTCCTAATTTTTCAAATTCTTTTTTAAATTGGGTGGCAATTCCGGAATTGTCCCGGGTTAAATATACTTTTTTTTGGGGTGATATTTCAATTCTTGCCCCATTATAAAACCGAATCTGGTTGGTGGGATATTTTTTAAGGATAATTTCCTGCCGTACAATGGCAGTTTGAACCGATTCGGTCGGTGGACTGGTTAAATTTTCATCCCTGGCAGTGATTGAAGTTTTTTTTTATTGTTGTTTTCTATCTCACTTTCTGTATCACTATCGGCATTACTGATGGTTGAAATGTCGGGACTGTCAGGGGTAAGGAAATTGACAATGTCCTGGATATTTTTCAAACCGGCCATGTCTTCCGATGAAAGGGTATTCACACCCTCCAGTTCCTGTTCCAGTTTGGACAGAATTTCCACCCGCTTGATGGAGTCAATCCCCAGGTCAGATTCAAGGTTCATGTCGGGCTCCAGCATTTCTACAGGAAAACCGGTCAGTTCACTGATGGCATCCACAAGCACTGAAAAAATTTTTC
>CAXHYW010000500.1:0-3805 GCA_964021475.1 uncultured Desulfobacteraceae bacterium
TTCAGCTCTTTTTTGTTTTTGTCATCATCTGGTGCTTCAAGGCGACAAGCCAGTCGGATGTTCCCTTTGTCTGTGAACTTGACAGCATTCCCCACCAAGTTGATAAGGACCTGCCTGACCCTTATCTCATCAATTTTCATGGCAGATGAAAGGTTAGGGTCCATATCAAAAATAAATTCAAGTTTTTTGTCTGAAACAACAGGAAAAAAAATACCTTTGATTTCATTAAACAAGGTTTTGAGATCTGCAAATTCGTATTGCAGATTCATATGCCCGGCTTCTATTTTTGAAAGATCAAGAATATCGTTAATGATGATCAAAAGGTTTTTCCCGGCTGACTGAATAGAGTCAAGGTAACTTTTTTGTTTTTTATCAATAATCATTGAGGACAAAAGCTCACTGAATCCCAAAACAGCATTCATGGGGGTTCTGATCTCGTGGCTCATATTGGCAAGAAATTCGCTTTTGGCTTTTGATGCTTCTTCTGCCTGTTCTTTAGCGATAATTAATTCAGAGGTTCGTTCTGCTATTTGTTCTTCCAGGTTTTCTCTGTATTGGCGTAACTGAGACTCCCTGTTATCTAACGTCATGGCCAGTATTTCCAGCTCATCACCCGTCCCGACAGGACTGTATTGTATTCCTGAAGATGTTTCAATTTCGGATGTTTTTTGAACCATTTGCAAAATAGGTCGGGCCAGGCGGCTCCCTAATTTCCAGGCAATGAAGACCGTCATGATAACAAAGAGCAGACTGATTCCAAGGAGTTGATAAACAATAGTCTTGACAGGTTCCATGTATACCGATTCAACAGCTCCCATTTGGATACGAAGATCCAGAAGAATCAATTTGTCATCTGAACGCTTTTTTTCATGTGTTTGAGAGGTGTTTGTAATGATATAGGACTCGGTCTCCTTAAAATTGTATCTGTATATCTGTTTATTTTTTGCGTATAAACTGTAATAGGCATTCTCATTTTTTGGTAGATATCGGGAAGCCTGATCCTTAATAGCAATTTCGGCGATCACCGCTCCAATGGGGGTGCCATAATGAAGGATCGGTTCAGCAATAATGATGTGTTGTGCATCATGGTCCAGATCAATGAGTGATTCGGCGGTTTCAAGTACCGGTCGTAAATACAATTCTTTTTGAAAATCGTGAGGGTCCGGAATGTTGGAGTGAATCAGATTACCTGCGTAATCAAGAATCGTAATGGAACGGATACTTTCCAGTTTTCCAAAATCCTCCATCATTTTTAGCATATATTCTTCCCGGCCCTGGGGATGAACTATGCCGTTGATGATAAAATGATTCTGTGCAAAACTGATCACATTTTTGTCTATATTTTCGATTTGATGTTCAATTATTTTCAGAGCATGGGCGGACTGGGCAGAAAGGTTGGTAACTACCCCTTTTTTAAGTAACAAAACAAGGACTACGACAACAACAACCATTACAATCGTCATCATTCCCAAAACCAGGCTTGAAAAATTCAAAATAATTCTGTTTTGAAGTTTTCTCGTTAAAATAACCTTGTTCGGCATAGTGTGTATCCTTTTTACAAATATGGTTTTTCACCTTTAATCAGGAATAATATACCCGTTGCGATCATATTTTGCCAGAAAGAACGAAGATTGATCCAGCGCATCATGGCGTAAAGGAGTAAAAGGTGGAGCATAGTGCTTAACAACGCCCTGGTATGCCTTTATCTGTTCAAGAGCATCCCTGATTGCCGGGCGATCCATATTTCCGGCTTTTTTAATAGCCATTGCCAGCAGGTGTACTAAATCATATGCATGTGCGGTGCCCACAGGTGCAAAAATTTCTCCCGGATGATTTATATTATACGCTTTGAAATAATTTTCGATTAAGTTCTGCTGGATTTTTTTAGTGGCGTTCATAAAAGAAAACGATTGCAGAAATCTTAGAGATACCTGTTCCAACTCACGGTTAACAGCTTTCCAGAAGTGTCCCCCCGTGATTCCCCAGTGAGAAATGAAAGGCGTTTTTTTAGAACGGTCAGCCATATTTTTAATGATGGTTATTCCCTCGCTTGCTCCGGCTACCAGGAGAATAACATCGGCATTCTTCTTTTCAATTCGTTCAAGTTGCGACGTCATATCTTGTTGCCCCCAGTTAAACCATTCCACAGCCACAGGTGCTAAATTCTTTTTCGCAAGCGCTTTGGTTATGCCGGCAAGATTGCCCTTGCCCCAACCATCATTGACCAGTAACAAAGCTATTTTTGTATGTCGTTTTAAGGCTTCTGCTACTAGAAAAGGCCCGGCAAACTCATCTCTGACCGATACACGAAAGACATAGTTTGGTTTATATCCATTATCAACTATACTTGTTGCAGCAGCCCATGGGTCAAGGAATAATAGCTTTTCTTTGTGAATGATTTCTAACTCTGCAAGAGCAATCGGGCTGTATATGCCACACATTACAGCGACCAGATTGTTCAGTTTGCTGAAGTATTTCATATTATCGATCCCATGGGCACTGATACCAGAGTTGTTGCGTGAAATTATCTTTATTTGTTTTCCAAGAACGCCTCCTTTTTGGTTAATTTCAGTGATCGCAAGCTCCATACCCCGCTTGATGGCTTGTCCTGATAATGCAGACCCTGCTACCAAATCAGCATTTAAACCAATAATGATTTCGTTTTCAACTTCCTGCTGTTTCTGCTTCATTAATTGCTCAACCATGCTTAACAGTTCAGATCCTAGGGGTCGAAAATGCTCCACAACATTTTTAGATGCCTCGTGAAAGCTACGACGTTCTTCCGGGGTGAGTGTATAAACGTAAGTTCCCGACGCTTGTATCGTTTTGATAAATTCTATTTCTTTGGCCATCACTTCATTTCTTTCAAATGGTGCAATTTCCCGGGCGGTGGAGTATAAAATTTCCTGAATATCCCGGGGAAGTGATTCAAAAATTTTCCTGCTGAAGACAATAACCTGGGCAAGATAAGCATGATTACTGATGATGACATGGGATTGCACTTCATGAAATTTCATCCCTACAATAGAAGCCAGGGGATTTTCCTGGCCATCAACCACACCATCTTTTAACGCCTGATAAGTTTCTTGAAAATCAATTGGAATTGGGTTGGCACCAAACGCTTTAAACTGTTCCATTATGGTTTGACTTTTCATGGTACGGATATTTAAGTTTTTGAAATCTTTTGGCGTATGAATTTCCTTATTGGCTGTAAATTGCTTGAACCCACTCTCCCATACAGCTACCCCGATAAGGCCATGGGGTTTCAATTTATCTAAAAGCATCTGACCTGGTTTCCCATCAAGCATTTCATAGAGCTCTTCCCGGGAAGGAAACAAAAACGGCAGATCCAATAGCTGCATTTCCGGAACCAAAGTTGACATTTTGGCGCTGGGCGGTAAAATAATCGCAAGCTCTCCGACCCGTGCCATTTCAATCATTAGCTGATCTGTTCCAAGCTCCTGATTTGGAAAGATTTTAATTTTAATACTGCCCTTACTTTTATAATTTACAATATCAGCAAACTTCACGGCTGAAATGTGTTGGGCACTGTTTTCAGGCATATCATGGCCAAATTTCAAATGGTAAACTTTTTGACCCTGATCACCAACAATCGAATCAACAACCGGATTTTTTGTTTTTTGTGAAACCATCCATACTGTGCCGATAATTATTACAATCAGTATCACCCCGAGAATAGATTTTGTTTTCATGATCAATCTCCTAAAGTATTGTTTTTCTCATTTGTCCTTGCCCCATTAAGTTTAACAATAAGGCATGTACTATCATCTTGTATTTTTTGGGG
>CAXHYW010000501.1:0-3799 GCA_964021475.1 uncultured Desulfobacteraceae bacterium
AACCTTGGCTTCAGTGGCCAAAAGCCCCACAACCTGTGCGGTAATCTCGGCAGCATCACCCTCAAATTTTTGGCCGGCCTCACGGGTTTGTGACCCCATGAATTCAACAATTTCAGATTTTGCCTGGCCCACCTCTTCAAGGGAAGTTCCCAACTCTGAAAGATCCATGGTCTGGATTTTCTTTTTCTTTGCCATCATGATCCCCCGCATGGCTGGCAGCCGGGGCTCATTAATACTGTCACTAACCGTGACCACGGCGGGTAAGGTAAGTTCGACAATCTCGGTTCCCGTATCTCCCAGTCGAGACACACGGATTTTTGTTTCGTCCAACACCTCAATGGCAATCACATTGGAAACACAGGGTATTTCCAGATATTGGGCCAGCATGATCCCGGTTTGGCCGCTGTCTGTATCCTGGGCCTGTTTCCCGGTGATCACCAGATCATACTCTCCTGATTCATAAACCTTTTGCAGCACCCGGGCATACACAGAAGAATCCGCTGCCGTAAGCGAGGGATCATCAATGAGAATCGCGTTTTCAATTCCCATGGCATAGCATTTACGGATCATATCGATGTTGTCTTGTCCGCCAATGCTCACCAAGGTTGTTTCGGCCCCATTATTTTCCTTGAGCCCAACCGCGGCTTCCACCGCATTTTCATCCCAGGCATTAATCACATATTGCAGTCCATCTTCGATAATGGCATCGTTCTCAATGTGGATGTTCAATTCAACATCAACTACTTTTTTTACGGTTGTGAGAATTTTCAAATTGTCCTCCTCATTATTTTGTCTTATTCAACGAAAAATTGATATCCACCGTTTATTTTGTCTTAATTCGATGTTTCCCGCAGGCAATAATCAGTTCAGATTCCGTGCCGGGAAACGCCAGGGTCATGTTCAAAGACTTACCCATTTGCACCGCAAGCGCGGTGGGTCTTGAATTGGAAATCATGATGGGAATCCTAGCTCTTGCCGCCTTTTGAACCAGTTCGTAAGAGATCCTTGAAGACAGAACCAAGACGCTGGCCGTCGAAAGCGTTTTATTCATAACCATTTTTCCAATGGCCTTATCCAGGGCATTATGCCGTCCCACATCCTCGGCAAAGGCGATGTCTTTAAGGTTATGGTCAAAAATCAGGGCGGCATGGGACCCCCGGGTCCTCTGGTAGTATTGCTGGTTTTTGGAAAGCCGATTGATGCACCCAAATGCAGAACCAAGTTCAACCTCAAAACCGTTTTCGGCCGGTGTTAAAATCTGATTGAGATCCTCAATCATTTTCTTGCCGCAAATCCCGCAACTGGTTTGACTCACATAGGTTTTTCTTTTCAACAAATTGGGAATCTTCTTGCGTCGTTCAGGGGTCAGCCAGATGTCCACCACATTGGCATCTATCTGATTGTCAAACCCTATGGTTTTAACATCATCAATGCTGTCAATGAGTCCCTCGCCCAGACAAAATCCTGCGGCATGAAACACCTCGTCCCCCGGGGTTCTCATCACCACTGAATAGGACTTGTCCTCAATTCGTATTGAAAAAGGTTCTTCCCCAATCAGTTCCAGAGGATCTTCAATACAACTCCCCTCTTTAAACCGAAAGGATTGATAAAATGCTGTTTTCTTTCCTGGACTCACCTGGTTTTATTCTCCCTCTGGTTTGGCTGGTGCGGATTTTAATCCCTCGGATTTAGAAGGAGGAAAAGACAGGGCTTCAGTTAACACAAAGGCTGCCTGGAGATAGGATGTCGGACAAAGGGGGAAACATTCCTTACAGTCATGGCACTCAATTGCGGCGATCTCGGGAATAAAACTGATCTCCTTATTGATCCCTCTATCAACAAATCCGATGGCGTTCTTGCCTGTCACCTCATTGCAATACCGGACACACAGCCCGCAATGAATGCAAAAGGAAGCATCTTTTTCATACCGGTCTTTATTGGCACCATAAACCTTGGCAAGTTCCAAAAGTTCCGGCGCATCCGGGGCATGGGCCATGAGAAGTTCAATGATGGTTTTGCGGATTCTATCGATTTTCTCCGACCGGGTTCTAACAATGATGTTTTCTTCCACCGGATAAACGCAGGAAACAACCAACTTTGTCCAGCCCGAAACTTCTACTTCCACGATACACAGCCGGCATCCGCCAAAGGATTCCAGTTTTTCATGGTGGCACAGGGTGGGAATATATATTCCCTCACCCTGGGCTGCCTCAAGAAGCGTCATCCCCTTGGGGGCTTTCACTTGATTTCCGTCAATCTCAAATTGGATTTCACTCATTTTTACCTGCTTTTTTGGGGGTCTTTTTTATTATTCTGTCGCCTTGGGCAATGGGAGCCGGAACCGGCGAGCCTGAGATCTTTGTCACGGCACCAAATTTTGTGGGACAAACTTCAAAGCAGGTGCCACAATTGGTACACAGTTCCTGGTCGATGAGATGAATGGTCTTTTTCTCACCATCAATGGCCTTGGCAGGACACTTTTTAAGACACATTCCACAGGCCTGGCACTTTTCAGGATCAATATAAAAAGCGATCAACTCTTTGCAGGAAAGGGCCGGGCACCGTTTCTCGTTTATGTGGGCTTCATACTCATCCCTAAAATAACGCAGGGTGCTTAGGAAGGGATTTGGTGCACTTTTGCCAAGGGCACAAAGAGAGGCTTCAACGGCTGTTTCCGAGAGTTCCTCAAGAAGCTCTATGTCGCCTGGCTTTCCCTTACCCTGGGTGATATTGGTCAAAATCCGATCCATCTGCCGCAACCCTTCACGACAGGGAACACATTTCCCACAGGATTCATCGGTGAGAAAATGAATGAAATACCTTGCAACATCCACCATACAGGTATCTTCATCCAATACAATCATCCCCCCGGATCCCATCATGGAACCCGCCTTGGTGAGTTCATCAAACCCCACCTGTAAATCCAATTGGTCCTCGGGGATACATCCACCCGATGGTCCACCGGTCTGCACAGCTTTAAACTTTTTACCGTCCGGGATACCACCGCCTATTTTATAGATAATGTCTCGTAGGGTCATGCCCATGGGCACTTCCACAAGTCCTGTATTGGTAATTTTGCCCACCAGGGAAAAAATCTTGGTCCCTTTGCTGGAATCGGTTCCAACGGTATTAAACCAGTCAGCACCCTTATTAATTATTAACGGTACATTTGCCCAGGTTTCAACATTGTTCAACACGCTGGGGCGGTTCCAAAGCCCTTTGATGTTGGAACGGGTATACTTGGGTCTGGGTTCTCCGGCACGCCCTTCAAGTGAAGTCATCAAAGCTGTTGATTCACCGCAGACAAAGGCGCCTGCTCCCTGGTGAACGATCACCTTAAAATCAAACCCGGATCCCAGGATATTTTCCCCGAGCAGACCATAGGCCTCGGCCTGTTTAATGGCAAGGTTAATATTGTCAACGGCCAGAGGGTATTCCTGGCGAACATAAAAATAGCCTTCGTGGGAAGCAATGGCATACCCTCCAAGGATGAGCCCTTCCAAAATGGAATGGGGATTTCCCTCAAGAAGCGCCCTGTCCATAAAGGCTCCGGGATCCCCCTCATCAGCATTGACAATAACATATTTGATGGGTTCCGGTGCATTGCGGGATCCTTCCCATTTTCGACCTGCTGGAAAACCTGCTCCCCCACGGCCCCTGAGATTGGATTTTTTAACTTCCTCCAACACCTGTACATCCGTCATCTGACCCAACGCTTTGGCAAGCGCTGAATAACCACCAATAGCCAGATAGTCATCAATACTCTTGGAATCAATTTTGATATTATTACAAAGAACGG
>CAXHYW010000502.1:0-3798 GCA_964021475.1 uncultured Desulfobacteraceae bacterium
GCAATACTTTTGCGATCATAAAATAGCAGTAGACACTGACAATATCAATGGAAGTAGTCACAAAAGGGCCCGTGGCAACAGCAGGATCTATGCGAAATCGTTCGAAAATCAAGGGTACGGCAGACCCCACAAGGGCTGCCACCGACATGGAAACCAAAATGGCAAACCCAACGGCAAAGGCCAGGGCCCAGGAAAAAGGTTCTTCGGCATAGGCAATTTTGGCCACAACCCCTATCAAGGTACCATAGGTCACCCCGAGAATAACCCCCACGGCCAGTTCCTTGGACACCACCCGAGAAAAATCCTGGAGATTGATCCGCCCCATGGCAATTCCCCGAACCACAATGGTGGAACTCTGGGTCCCGATATTCCCCCCCATCCCCATGATAACGGGGATAAAGGCGGCAAGTCCTGCAAATTTTATCAGGGTATCTTCAAATCCGCCAATGATAAAGAAGGCCGCCACCCCCCCAAGGCAAGAGGCAAACAACCAGGGAAGCCTGATTCTGGTACCCTTGATAATGGTCTGGGTTTCCACGTATTCATCACCAACTCCCGCCATTTTCAACATATCTTCGGTGGCGGCTTCATGGAGAATATCAATTACATCATCCACGGTCACAATGCCCACAATTCGATTGTCATCATCCACAACCGGTACTGCCAGATAATCATAGCGGGATACCAGCCGGGCCACTTCTTCTCTGTCGGTATATGTTTTTGCAGAAACAAGATCGGTTGCCATGAACTCTTTTAAGGGCTTTCCCGGATGGACCACCACTAGCTGCCGAAGAGAACTGACCCCCACAAGTTTACCATAGCTATCAATCACATAGATGTAAAATGGCATTTCAACATCCAGATATTTATTCTGCAAAGACTCTATCACCTGTTTGGCGGTGACATCTTCTTCCAGGGCAATAAAATCGGTGACCATGATGGAGCCTGCCGTATCCTCTCCATAACTCATTAACTGCTCGACATTGTCAGACTCCTCCTTCTGCATCTTGGCAAGAATTTGATCCGATAATTCTTCATCCAGCAACCCGAGGAGTTCTGCTGCATCATCTGACGGCAGGTGATTAAAAATCACTACCAATTTTTCTATTTCGATATTTTTAACAAACTCAAGGAAAAGGGGCTCGTCTAATTTTGAAAAAAGGATGCCGATTTGTTCCGGGTCCTTGATGAGCTGGAACAGTTTTTGGCGATTAATCGCTGATAGCTCTTCAAAAACAATGGACAAATCCGCCATATGGGTCTTATTGATAATATTTATCAATTGTTTGGTAGCCCCGCGGCGCAACAATCTTTTTATGCTGACCGTCAAAATCAGTATCTGTTCATTTCGCATTGTTTTTCCCTGATAGTTGGATAATAATCATGTATCAAAGCATGATTTTGATATGGGCATTTTCCTTTAAAGACGCAATCCATTCGGCAAACTTTTTTTCTGCCTTTTCTTTGTATAAAACATTCTCAATCTGGTCACGGGCCTCCTCAATGGTTTTATTCCCCTCCATAACAACATCCTCGACATAAAGGATCTGATATCCCTGTCCCGCCATGAGAATAGGTGTGTGATCTCCTTTTTCAAGGGTCTGTAAACTGTTTTTAATCTCTTCACTAAAGTTATTAATATCAAACACTCCCAGATCCCCCCCATCGGAGGCATTGGAGGCCTGGGAATATTGTTTTGCCAATTGATCAAAGGAAATATTTTCACCCAGTTTTTTTTCAACCGCCTGAATCTCTTCCTCAGCGTCCATGACAATATTTCTCAACTGGTATTTTTTGACCCCGGTAAACGCTTCCCCATGGGCATCATAATATTCTTTAATGTCATTATTGGTTATAATCACCTGTGACCGAACTGCCCGGCTGATCAATCTGGATTGAAGGATTTCTCCCTTCATACTCACCCGGTAGTCCTTATAGGTGAGGCCGTCAGCAGCCAAGGCCTCTTCCAGCTGTTCTTGATTCAGATTCTTTGATTTCTTGAAATTATTAACGGCACCATCAATATCCTTTTGGCTAACGCTGATATTATATTTGGTAGCTTGCTGAGCCGTCAGGGACCGGTCAATTAATTGCGCAAGCATTTGATTGTCGATTTTGGCCCCTATTTTTTCTTTTTCTTCATCGGACTTTGAAGCAGTTGCAAGATTCTCTTTATAGGGTTTTGTGGCTTTGTTAAGCTCGCTGAGCGTGATGATATCATTGTTGACAATTGCCACAATACGGTCAACTATTTCAGCAGATGCCATGGAAGACAATCCACAAACTATAACGGTCATACACACAATAATCTGTTTTATTTTTCTATTCATTTATATATCCTTTATTCTTATTTCATATCAATTAGAAACAATGACAGGGCCTTTTTGTTAACCTCAACTGGATAACGACTTTTCAACACCGCTATCCATTCTCCATAGGATTGTTCGCTCTTTTCCAGACGCAAATGGGAGACAAGCTGTTTTTCATCGGCAACACTCTCCTGGCTCTTATGCCGGGTATAAAAAGAAACCACATCATCGGCGGTAATTTCAATTTTATCTTTGAGTTCTATTTGGATAAATTTATCAATAGTCAAATCTTTTTCAAGCATTTTCTTCCAGGATTGATAGGGAATGGCATTTTCCAGCAATATTTGTTCAAAGCTATCCTCGGGATAATCTTCCCGAAACAAGGCTTCGGCAGCCGCCAGTTCCGAATCTGTCACGAAAATTTGCTTCTCCATGGCACCCGCCAGCAATACATTCTCCTCGGACAAGATAGACACCAAATCAAATACCATTTGATTGTATTGGGCTGGATTTTTCTTTAAACCATAGGGATAGGCCGCCAGCTTCAAATCCAGTTCCTCGGCAAACTCCCCGGGAAGCACCCTGTTTGATCCGACCTTAATAACAAATTCCGGCCCAGGGGTCTCGGGTACCTCTGTGCAACCGCTAACGCCCAAGAAAAGCAAACCGGACAGAACAAGAAAATAAATTCGAATTCGAATTCGATACTGACCCGTCATGCAAGCCCTCTCCTTAAAAATTTTATGTTTAACAACCCCGTTTCCAATAAGAGGGGAAGTCTAACATTCCGGATTTTTTTTGGCAAGTCAATTTGCCGGACTGCGGCAAATTGGGTAAACGATATAGCCACAACCCGGCCGGTATAGTAACCCTTGGTAACCGTGGCAATCGATTTCAAAAACTTAGGAATGATAGATCACGGATCATTGACTTTCAGGAATGATTCAATTTGATGTTTACATGTTCAACTTTTTGAAAATATTTGAATATAGTATGAAAAATTTAGATCGGTTTGGAAAAACTATTACATGTTGCTCTTTATACAGTTTTTTCCAGCTTTTTTTGCCTCATACATTGCAGCATCAGCATTCTTAATAAGATCCATCATACCGTGATTTCTACCATAACTATGATTGAGAGTTGCAACTCCAATACTAGCTGTCAAAATTAAATTTTGGTATTTAATTTTTCCTTCTTTGTTTCTGATCACAAATGAATAATTACTAATTTTTGTATGGATTTTTTCTGCGATATTTAAAGCTTCCTTCTTGTCCAACGCTGGCAATATAACAGCGAATTCTTCTCCTCCATATCGTGTGGGGAGAATGTCTATCCCCGTCCTGTTCGATTCAGTATGACAAACAATCTGGACAAGCTTTGCTATTGTTTTCAATGCCTGATCTCCGACCAGATGCCCGTATCTGTCATTAAATCGTTTAAAATCATCAGATCGGAAGAGCACACGTCTGAACTCCAGTCACTCCGGAGA
>CAXHYW010000503.1:0-3789 GCA_964021475.1 uncultured Desulfobacteraceae bacterium
AAAAATTGAGGTATCATGAAATCCATAACGGATCTGTTCAAAATGAGTGATAAAAACTATTTGTTCTCAAAGCTGAAAATATATATTCATAATATCGGCTGGCTTTTTATCGGGAAAATGTTCCGGATGATTTTCAGTATGATCGCGGGGATCTGGGTGGCCCGTTACCTTGGGGTGGATAAATTCGGCATTTTAAGTTACTCCGTTGCCTTTGTTCTTTTATTTCGGCCATTTGCCATGTTCCAATTAGAAGGCATCTGTGTCCGTGAGATCGTTAAATCCCCGAATGAAAAAAATAATATTATAGGATCTGCCTTTGCGATAAGTCTTACTGCCGGAGTGTTGTCGTTTCTTGTTGTTGTAAACCTGATTACCGTTTTTCAACCGGCCAAACCTATCTATCATGCAATTGTTTCGATTGTCGGGTTCGGTTTAATTTTTTTGTCTTTCGAAGTGTTTGACTACTGGTTCCAGGCCAGGGTAAATTCAAAACCGGTCGTGGTGGCAAGAACTTTAGTCCTGGTTATAACCTCCCTTCTAAAAATAGGTGGTATCTGGCTGAAGGCTCCTCTAATTTTCTTTGCATGGATAAATCTTTTGGAACTAATTCTTGTGGGGCTGTCTCTGGCAATTGCGTACAGCAGTAACGGTTCAAGGATACGGGCATTGAGGGCCAGTTTTAAATGGATAAAAAAACTGCTGCATGATGCCTGGCCCCTGGCATTGTCCGGAATAGCCGCGACTATTTATCTTCGAATTGACAAAATAATGCTGGGGCAGATATTAGGTGCACATGAAGTGGGGATATATACAGCGGCCACAAGACTTGCAGAAGCATGGTATTTTCTGCCAATAAGCATCATGGCCTCGCTATATCCTGCAATAATAAAATCCATTAAAAACAAATCAATAGACCCGGATAAGAGAATGCAGCAGATATATAATCTAATGGTTTTTATGGGATATGGGGTCGGTATTGTCACAACACTATTTGCAGCCCCCGTTGTGACGCTCCTGTTCGGGGCTGAATATCAGCAGTCTGCTCAAATTTTGACAATGTATATCTGGTCAGGGGTTTTTGTAAATATTGCCATGGGAAAATCAGCCTATCTAAAGGCTATGAATTATACTAAAATACAATTTGCTTCTACAGCCTTCGGAGCCATCATAAATATTTGCCTTAACCTTGTATTCATTCACAGATACGGGGTTATCGGGGCAGCCTGGGCAACCATTATCTCCTATTCAGTTGAAGCCTATTTCATTTTATTTCTTTTTCCCAAAACACGGCAGCAGGCAAAAATGATAACCCGGGCTTTCTTTATACCTATTGTGCGATTGAAGGATATCAAATAAAAGCGGGCCAACGGGCCCGCTTAAAACACCATTAAAATCTGAAGGAATTAATATGGAATTACAAAATGTGAAACCACCTTCAAAAAGCCCAAAAGCTCTGCAGAACACAGTCTCACGGCATCTGCGTTTTACACTGGGAAAAGACTTTCGCAACGTAACCCAAAAAGATCTGTTCTGGGCTGTTTCGCTTGCCGTTCGTGAACAATTAACTGATACGATGATCGAGACACAAAAACGATATGAGCAAGCAGATGCCAAACGGATGTATTATTTGTCCATGGAATTTCTAATGGGACGATCGTTGGGAAATAACCTTTATAATCTCGGATTATTTAACTCGTTTGAAAAAGCAATGCGCAAGATGGGTGTTGATCTGGAAGAAATAAGGGAAAGTGAACCTGATGCCGCCCTTGGTAATGGAGGACTGGGACGTCTTGCAGCCTGTTACCTTGATTCACTGGCAACACTTGGAATGCCTGGATACGGGTATGGCATCAATTATGAATTTGGACTATTCAAACAGGAAATTGTTAATGGCTACCAGAAGGAAAAACCGGACTCCTGGTTGAGTCGTGGAACCCCCTGGGCCATTGAACGTCCTGAAGAAGCATGCATCATACCCATATATGGAAAAATTGAGCATTCCATTGACCGAGATGGCCACTACAATCCCATGTGGCTTGACTGGAAAGTTTTGATCGGCGTCCCCTACGATTTGCCTATTGCAGGTTTTGGGGGAAAAACGGTTAATTTCTTAAGGCTTTATACAGCAAAGTCTTCAGCTGAATTTGACATGGATATTTTCAATGAAGGGGATTATTTTAAAGCGGTAAAACAAAAAATTGCTTCTGAAACTATTTCAAAGGTTCTCTACCCCTCAGATTCATTTGACGCCGGGCGTGAATTGCGCCTGATTCAAGAATACTTTCTGGTGGCCTGTGCCCTTCGGGACATTGTGAATCGATTTCAACAAACCCATGACAGCTTTGACTTATTCCCGGAAAAGGTAGCTGTTCAGCTCAACGATACCCATCCAGCCCTTGCAATCCCAGAACTTATGAGGCTTTTGATTGATGAAAAAAATTTGTCCTGGGAAGCCGCCTGGGATATAACCAACAGAACCTTTGCTTACACAAATCATACCCTTTTGTTAGAGGCCTTGGAGAAATGGCCGGTTTATATGATTGAACATGTCCTTCCCAGGCATCTGCAAATCATATACGAAATAAACCGACGTTTTATTTCTAAATTTTTTTTAAATATTGCAACCGATCCTGATCGATTATCACGCATGTCTATTATTGAGGAAACTGAACCCAAACAGGTCAGAATGGCCAATCTTGCAATTGCTGGCTGTCACAGTGTGAATGGCGTGGCAACCCTTCATACCGAGTTGCTAAAAACAATAGTTATGGCTGATTTTTATAAAATCTGGCCTGAAAAATTTAAAAATATTACCAACGGTGTCACACAGCGAAGATGGCTGATGAAAGCCAATCCGGATTTATCGGATTTAATATCCGAAAGTATCGGAAACACCTGGATAAACAATATTGATCAACTGAAGAATATTGAGCCTTTTATAGAGGATAAAAATTTCAGACAAAAATTTCTATCAATTAAACAAAAGAATAAAGAGAGACTGGCGGATATTATTCTGCAGACGACCAGGGTTAAGGTCAACCCCGAATCTCTTTTTGATATCCAGACCAAAAGAATACATGAATACAAACGACAATTGTTAAATGTACTCCATATTATTCACCGGTATTTTTGCATCATTGAAGACGGGGCTTCACCAAAAGTATCCAGAACTTTTATTTTTTCCGGAAAAGCGGCGCCTGGATACTGGGCAGCAAAGCAGATCATTAAGCTGATCACAAGCGTGGGACACGTCATTAATAATGATGCAAAAGTTAAAGATTTTATAAAAGTTGTTTTCATCCCGGATTACCGGGTTTCCCTTGCGGAAAAGATCATACCCGCGGCTGACCTGAGCGAACAGATTTCGACTGCTGGAAAAGAAGCTTCTGGTACCGGGAATATGAAATTTGCCCTGAATGGTGCCCTTACTATCGGTACACTCGATGGGGCAAATATCGAAATCATGGAAGAAGTGGGAGAGGATAATATCTTTATCTTCGGACTAAAAACCGCTGATATTCAGGAAATACACCGGACAGGATCGTATCATCCATGGGATTATTATCATCAAAATCCACAGATCAAAAGGGTGATGGACTCCCTGATAAATAATACTTTTAATAAACAGGATCCCGGTCTTTTTAAATGGATTTATGAGGCATTGTTAAACCAGGGGGATTATTATTTTAACATCGCCGATTTAGGCCCTTATATCAAAGTGCAAAAAAAGGTTGATGATTGTTTTGAGGAACCTGACACCTGGGCCAAAAAAGCAATTTTGAATGTTTC
>CAXHYW010000504.1:0-3783 GCA_964021475.1 uncultured Desulfobacteraceae bacterium
ATCTTCTGATGGATATTTTAAATCCCCACACAAGGCGAACTGCCCGGGCAGCCACTCTTTTAACCCGGGAGGATATTTTTTCCTGGGAGTCCCTTGACTGAAAACCATAAATAAAAAGGCCTGGTGAGGGTGTCACCAGGCCTATCCTATTTTTTGGAATTGTATGAAGCGCGTTTCTAATTTACATTAGAAGTCGATTTGCCACTTGGCACCCAAATAATCGATGCGACTTTGCCCGGCTTCCCTGTAATCCAGGGTACCGATTTCAGGCACGATGGACACCCCAGTTGCAAGGGTGATGGGAACCTGCACATAGTAGGATTGCACTTCGTCCTTGGCCTGGTTGTCAAGTTCGGTTCGCATATACCCGTAACCTGCCTGGATGCCGAACATGTCATTAAAAACATAAGTGGCATGGATTTTCCAGGCAAGGGCCTTGTTGTCGATGACCCGGGTTCCATCATATTGAGCCAGTCCCATACCGGTATCTTCTCCGTTCACATCGGCATCCACCAGGTTTCCCACATTTTCGCCGCCAAACAGATTGGCTCCCAGGATGAAGCCACCAAGGGTTAGATCCCCGCCGATGCCAAGTACATAGGAGCTGATTCCTTCCTGGTTACTGGTCCCCACTTTGAAGTGGCCGTATCCGGCGGATATACCCAGATTGTAGTTATCTCCGACAAACCGGTATTTGGCTTCAATGGAAGGTATTTTCACTTCTGTGTCAGTGGTCACATTGTTGGTTCCGTCATTGTAGTCTGGGCTGTGCGCCCGGAGGGCCAGGCGGAAGGTATCAATCATCAGTTTCAGTTGGGCTTTTCTGGGGCTGGACATCTCCCCCCAGCCGCCAAGGCCAGCATCCGTAGCATAGACCTGGTCAGATCCCGGGTGCCGAAGGGGACCTTCATGTTGTCCCACCATCAAAGAGCCCACACCAAAATTCCAGACCCCGTAGAGATAACGGATATTCGCATTTCCATTGCTGGCACCGTACTCAAACCGGCCGCTCAATGTATCACTGACATTAACTGCTGCCCCAATTCGGGAGTTGTCCTGGAGTCCCATGCTAAATTGGGTGGTATCGGTACCTGAAACCTCCACGCTCTCGTAATAGGTACTCATGCGGGCAGATCCGTAAAAATTCCAGTCGGCGGCATGGGCAGAACCCAATAACATTGCCATGGTTGCAATGGTGATTATAAATTTTTTCATCTTTTCTCCAATAACCTTAAAAGTGATGTTCTATTGATAGTGTTTCATCACACCCTTTAAATGCCCCATCCAGATATCGATCATGTTGTCATATTCGGCGGTTCCCTTCATGACGATATCACATTTGAAGCCCGCTTTTTCTAAAATGGATTTCCAGGAATCTTGTTCATCGCCTGCCATGTCATTTCTCGCATGGTCTCCGGCAACCGACATAAAGGGCATCAGAGTAACCTTTTTTATCTTTTTTTCCCTTAACATCCCAATGATCTCATCAATTAGGGGAGATCCTTCAACCGTGCCCACAAAAACATTTGGATCTTTTCTTTGAAGATTGAACATCAGGGCGGCGTAGAATGCATTGGCAGGATGGTGGGTGCCATGCCCCATGAGGACAACGGCATCTGCTTTTTTTCGGTTGGCCGGAATATTTTTTAATATGGCATCCACCACATTGTCCATGTCCGTCGGTGAGGAAAGAAGCGGGGAGCCCACCATGACTTTTTGAATACCCCCGGGCATTCCCTGGAAGGCGTTTGCAATGTGAATAAGGTCGTTAAATTCTGCCCCCCGGATGGTATGAAGGGACTGAACCGCCACATGGGTAAAGCCCTGATCCATCATCTTGGAAAGAGCTATTGCCACTGAATCAAGGTGTTTCCCTTGTTTGGCAAGTTTCTTCCGGATAATAGATGAGGTATATGCCCATTTAACCGGGATATCGGGAAACTGAAGTTTAACGCGTTTGTCAATATTCTCAAAGGAGACCTGGGCCTGGGGAAGACTTGAGCCAAAGGCCACGAGCAAAATTCCCTTTTTTACAACCCCTTGGGGGCCATGGCTTTTTGCCAAACAAATTACCGGAAACAACAACACAATTAAAAACAGGATTAACAATCGTTTTTTCATTTTTTACTCCTTACCATTCATGGTAAACCAAATGGTCCGGGGCAATAAAAAACCCCAAACCGATATTATTAAACGATCCGGGGGCAATCCCTTTTTTTCCACTAGATCTGTTTACAACCCCTTGTCCACGGGAGTGTAACATTTTGTTCGGCAGGTCTTCTGACTCATGGATCATCCGAATTGCTTTTGCCTTCCCGTTAGATTCTGATCTATTTGATCTAACAGTGGCAGTCAATAAAGCAATCGTCCCCAATTACAGCGGCGGGCCCGTCCCTGATTTTAACAGGTGTTCCCTATTAAGCTTTTTCAAGCACCTGAACAATATTGCTATATTTAAAAAACTGGCAAAGGTCAACCATAAAAAAAGGAAAGTTTCCTCCAAAATAGTGGCTGATAGAAACGATCTTTGATTTTTTGCATCTATCCTTATTTTTTGCACCTATCATTTGTGAGATCTCTCATCTTCAGGATAAAAAATTTTATCTTGCTTTCCATTGGAAGAACCTATACATACTACAACTTTTTCCCATCAAAAAATGAAATTTATTTTACAGGCATGGCTCCCAACAAAAGGGCCATGCCTGTTTTTATTGTGTCATTATTAAGAGGCAAGCCCAAAATTTATGTTTGAACTGATCAAAAATAGAACGAAGAATGTTAAAAACGAATTCACATCTGGTGTCACCGTGGCCCTGGCCCTGGTTCCTGAGGCAGTTGCATTTTCATTTGTAGCAGGACTGGATCCATTGGTGGGGCTGTATGCAGCTTTCATGGTTGGCCTTATTACCGCTCTGTTCGGTGGTCGTCCGGGAATGATTTCAGGTGCCACCGGCGCCCTTGCCGTGGTGATGGTGTTCCTGGTGAGAGAGGGCAACGCCATGGGGCTTGCCATGGCGCAGCCGGTTGAGAATATGGGGGTGCAATATCTTTTTGTCACGGTGATCCTCATGGGGATTATCCAGGCGATGGCAGGGGGGCTAAAACTGGGTAAATTCATTCGTCTGGTCCCCCATCCAGTGATGCTGGGGTTTGTGAACGGCCTCGCCATTGTGATTTTTCTGTCCCAGCTGAGCATGTTCAAGACCGTTGAATCCGGTGTGTCCCACTGGTTGATGGGCGCGGATCTTTTTACCATGGTAGGTTTGGTGGCCGCCACCATGATCATCATGGCCTTTCTTCCCAAACTCACCCGGAAAATCCCCGCAGCCCTCACGGCCATCCTGGTGGTTACCGGGGTAACCCTGGCCTTTAATCTGGAGGTTGCCACCGTGGGATCTTTTATTAGAGATGGCGGCGGAGAAGGATTAAAGGGGGGGCTTCCGGTTTTTCAGTCACAGATATTCACCCTGATCCCCTGGAATCTGGCGACTTTGAAATTTATTTTCCCATATGCCTTTATCCTGGCCGGTATCGGCATCATCGAATCTTTGCTCACCCTGAACCTGATAGATGAGATTACCGAAACCCGCGGTAACTCTAATAAAGAGTGTGTGGCCCAGGGCGTGGCCAATATTGTCACCGCCTTGTTCGGGGGGATGGGGGGATGCGCCATGATCGGTCAGTCCATCATCAATGTGAATTCCGGCGGCCGGGGACGGCTTTCCGGCGTTGTGGCGGCTTTGTCCCTTCTGGGGTTCATCCTTTTTGGATCTGTCTACATCG
>CAXHYW010000505.1:0-3780 GCA_964021475.1 uncultured Desulfobacteraceae bacterium
TGGAATTTTTCCGATAATTCTATTTCTATCTCAGAGGCTCCCTCTGAGACTGTCATGACTGGATTGTATATCACATTTATGGGTGCCGCAGCGTACATGTTTTCTAACGCTTTAAAATGGTCAACTTCAAGCATATATTCACTCCTAATTTTGCATAACAAGTGGTTATTCTGTTGGCCGCATATCTTCCATGATATGATGTCTAACCGCATATCATGCGGAAAAGATAAGGATACCCTGCGCCCTTATTTTTTTGTTAATATCTGCTGATTTCCATACCAGTATTCCAAATTCGTGTAAAGGGATTCCAGTATCAATTTTTGTGTTAACCTATTGTTGTTTTTAAATTTTATCTTGTTCCATTGTAAAAATAGAGGAATTGACATTCAACCTACCTTCTGGTAGGTTAGTGCCATGACTGATACAAAAACAAATATACTGGATGTGGCAGAAGATTTGATTCAAAGAGTCGGTCTCAATGCCATGAGCTATAAACACATCAGCGATGCGGTGGGTATCCGAAAAGCCAGCATTCATTATCATTTCCCCCAGAAAAAAGACATGGTGGATGCACTTTTGTCACGGTGTGATTCTACCTATGGTTCCAATTACCAAGCCATTGTTGACGGCTCTGGCAGTGCACCGGAAAAGCTCAGGCATCTTGCAGGTGTGTTTGAAGAGGGATTAACCAACGAGAAGCTCTGTCTCGTGGGCATGATCAGTTCGGATATGCACACATTGGAACCCGCCTCGTGCAAAATTCTTGAAAAAACACTCCAGCAGGCCGTTGAAATTTTTGCAACGGCTTTCAGGCAGGGGCGCAAAGAAGGCTCTTTAATATACAGCGTTACAGATATAGACGCGGCCTACACATTTTTTTCATTTCTTGTGGGGGGGGCAGATCACTGCACGGGTAAAGGGAGGTCCACAGGCTTTCAGGATAGCGACCGAGACCATTATCAATGGCTGGGAAAGGTAAAAAATTTTAACAATAGTGTCTATCTACGGATAGACAGATATGGTTTAAGAGAGAGATGATGAAAAAAGAAAATAATTATCAGGGGATTGAAGTTGGCCCTATCCGACCGCCCAGTGAAGCGGACAGTTTGATGCTCAGGGTCACACGGAACTGCCCGTGGAACCTATGTAAGTTCTGCGGACTATACAAGGGCAAAAAATTCAGCATACGGTCTGTGAAAGATGTCAAACAAGACATTGACATGATAAAAACACATATTGATCGGATCAAGGATGCCGGGCCACAGGCATTAACAACAATGATGCATACCATGTCCAAAGACGACCTGGCCTCGTTTCACGTGGCTGTTAACTGGTACTCAAGAGGGATGACCTCTGTGTTTTTACAGGATGCCAATACCCTGATTGTCAAACCAGATGACCTCGTGGAAATTTTGACCCACCTGCGGGAGCAGTTTCCGCAGATCCAGAGAATCACATCCTACGCAAGATCACATACCATCGCCCGCATCAGTGATGACGATATGGGACGATTGGCCGCTGCGGGTCTTAACCGAGTCCATATTGGAATGGAGTCGGCAGCAGATGATGTACTTGTTTTCGTAAAAAAAGGGGTGGACAAAAAGACCCATATCAAGGCAGGCCAGCGCATCAAGCGTGTTGGCATTGAACTATCCGAGTATTTCATGCCAGGACTCGGGGGAACTAAGTATTCAAAGGTCAATGCCCTTGAGACCGCAGATGCCGTAAATCAAATTAATCCGGATTTCATCCGGATCAGAACCCTGGCTGTCACGGATTTCAGCGAGCTTGCCAAGGATATGAAAGACGGTTGTTTTACCCCTCTCAACGATGTGGAAACCGCCAGGGAACTTCTTTTGTTCCTTGAACATCTTGACGGGATCACAAGTCAGGTAAAAAGTGACCATATTCTTAATCTTTTCCAGGAAGTAGACGGAAAGCTACCCCAGGACAAAGAGATGATGACAATACCCATCAAACAATTTTTAAACATGACCGCCCAAGATCAGATGATGTACAGAATCGGTCGGCGAACAGGTATCTTTTCAAGGCTTAAGGATCTTGAAGACCCAAGACTCCTATCCCAGGCCCAACAGGCTAAAGAACGGTATGGTGTTACCCTTGATAATCTTGATAATTTTACCGACGCCATGATCAAACAATTTATTTAGCAGGTTTCAATTAATAAAAAGGATATCAAACATGAGTGAAATACTTAAATCATATGATCCGTCTAATAACGAAGAACTAGGTGAGGTACATGTATCCAGCCCGGAAGAAATCAAGGAGATAGTTGCCAGGGCACGCAAGGCGTCTTCAAGCTGGTATGCACTTGGACTGGACGGTAGAATGGCGTTTATTGAAAAGGCCTGGTCAGGAGCCCAACCACATATTCAAGAGCTTGCCCAGCTCATAGCAAGAGAGATGGGCAAGGATATCCAACGCGCAGGCGGGGAAGCCAATGGCACGGTGCACGGCAGTCCATATATTGCCAGAGAGGCGAAAGAGGCCTTGTGCCCGCGGTCCACCGGACAAGGAACAACAATTGAGTACATGCCCCTGGGGGTTGCAGCAGTGATCTCTCCCTGGAATTATCCACTGGCCATGGCAAACAACCTCATTGTACCGGCCCTGATGGCAGGAAATACCGTGGTGTTCAAACCCTCAGAACAGACCCCCCTGGTCGCGGATTTATTTGTTAAAATCCTGAACCAAGTTTTACCTCCCAATGTGCTTCAGATTATCCACGGGGGCGGAGAACAGGGAAAAACACTTGTGGAAAGCCAGGTCAATCTGATTGCATTCACCGGTTCCCAAGCCGTTGGAAAACAAATAATGGCCAGTGCTTCCAAAGATCTCAAACGACTTATCATGGAGCTTGGCGGCAACGATCCAATGATTGTACTTGAAGACGCTGACATCAATGCCGCTGCCAGATTTGCCGTTGCAAGTGCCTTTGAAAATACCGGACAGATGTGCATTTCAACCGAGCGGATTTATGTGGACGAAAAAATTGCAGATCACTTTGAATCCCAGGTTACAAAGATTGCGTCCCAGTACCGGACAGGACCATGGAATATGCCTGGAGTCAACATCGGTCCTATTGTCAACAAAACTCAGCATGAGAAGGTCGTTCAACATATAAAAGATGCCGAAATAAAGGGGGCAAAGATCCTGCTGGGAGGATCAGATCAGGTACTGCCATATATTCAGCCCACCGTCATCACCGGAATGACCACAGACATGATGATGGAAAATGACGAAACCTTCGGCCCGGTGGTGGCCATGAGCCGGTTCAAAACAATAGATGAGGCTGTAAATCGGGCCAATAACAGCAATTATGGGCTTGGGGCAGTGATATTCGGGAAGAAAGAGGCAAAGGAAACCGCCGGTCGCATGGAAGCCGGTATGGTTGGCATCAACCAGGGGATTGGCGGCGGGGGAGATGTTCCTTGGGTGGGTGCAAAGCAGAGCGGTTTTGGATTTCGCGGATCTTTGGACGGGCACCGCCAATTTGCCCAAGTTCGAGTCATCAGCGGTTAATTCCTATCCGATCAGAAACTATTTGTTAGGCCCGTAAAATGCTCGAAAAGGGAGGGCCAGGTAGCGACAAGCTACCTGGCCCAAATTTGTCAGCATCTATTGGGTATAGGCTGTCAATGGCGAATTAATAGATATCAGCACAAGATAACCTCGCCATTATCTCAACAAAGGAGGTGCCGGGGTGCCATGCTATGATGTTATGGATACCTTGAATGAGTTCTGGCCTTTTCGTAATAT
>CAXHYW010000506.1:0-3779 GCA_964021475.1 uncultured Desulfobacteraceae bacterium
GAAAAGCTTGGTAAACCCCGTCCGGTGCAAGACCAAATAGGGAAATGTTTGAGGGTTGTCCGCCCATAGTTTCCGGGTAGGTTGCATGAGGTGCATGGCAACATGTATCCCAGATGAATGATCGTTGGCCCGAGGTTGGGTAACCGGCTCGGGTGACAGGATTCGGCTTACTGGACGGTCAGACCGAAATTTTTTTAATCAGGATAATTATAATGAGTGTTAGCTGTGATATCTCGTTCAAGGAAAAGGTCAATATCTTTTCCTTTGAGTACTTAAAATGTGTATTGTTTATTAATGATCTTGAATCCGACGATTATCTGTTCACGAAAAAATTGTATTCCAAGCTCATCACCACCTCCCATATCCTTGAAGATTTTTTAGATTTCCACGGGGCAAAAAAAAATAAAGAATGGGTTTTTTATCGGGAATTAAGTGCAAGTGTCCGACATCTTTCCCTTGCTTGTTATTCCCAGCGGCATCTTTTGAACCGATTTAAGTTTTATCGACTTGAAAATGGTAACCAGGAGATGTTTAAATTAGAGGCCTTAGATACCCTGAAGATTATTCAAGATTCCTTGAAGCTTGCGGTTCCTGTGATTTTAGAAGAAGCAAAACGATTGAATATCACTATTCCTGAGGCCGGGTATGACTTAAGTTATTTTCCTGGGATTTCCTCATCCCAGCATCTGGATCATAATATCGATGATCACAATGCAAAAGATCACCAAAAAGAAAATTTAACCCGGATCGCAAGCGAGTTCCTTGAGGTGATTAAGGATTTTGAACAATTTTCTTTTTATGAGCGATATGATTTAAAAAAGATTCGCAAACTGGTTCCCGAAAAAATTAATGAAGTGATTGTTCGTAACTATGAAATGAGAATTCATAATATCCAATCCTCCTTTGATTCTTATGTGGTGAACTCTGAATCCTCATCTGAAAATATTCTTTTAGACCAGCTTCGAAGTCATTTCTCCATTGTCTTTCATATACTTCAGGTGATGGGTCGTTTGTTGCATTTTTATGAGCGCCATCTATATGATGTCGGATTTAAGGATGTCTATAAGAACATAAGCATCGCTCTTTCTGAATTGATTGATCGGGATGTGCTTTTGGACCGGGCAGTAAATTTTTGCCTTTTTTATGCGGCCAAGTTTTTATCATCGGGTAAAGAAGTGGCCTTTAAAATTATAAATGAAAACATGGAAAGATCCACGGTAAAGGTGGGTATCCCAAAGGACAGGGGGTTCCACTCTCGACCAAGCCTTTTGGTTGCAAAAATTGTTCAGCATTACGGGGGCGAGGTTAATCTCCAAGTGGGTGAGGACTCCTTTGATGCTTCTTCTGTTTTGGATATCCAATGGGCCGGGGGTAAAATCAAAAAAGAAGAGATCGAAGTTGTTGCTTTTTCAGGTGATTCAAGGGCCTTGAATGATCTGGTCATACTGGCGAGTGTGAACTACGGTGAAGATCATATGGGCAAGGGAATTCCTTTACCAAAAGAATTGTCTTATTTGAGCTGAAAATGATTGCTTTCAGACATATTGTTATAATAGTTGCTGCCGGTAAAGGGGTGCGTATGCATTCCCAGGAAAAAAAACAATATTTGAAGCTTGGTAAGGTTCCTGTTCTAACAAGGACCATTGCAATCTTTGATTCCCATGAAAA
Source organism: uncultured Desulfobacteraceae bacterium (assembly GCA_964021475.1). Lineage (GTDB taxonomy): Bacteria > Desulfobacterota > Desulfobacteria > Desulfobacterales > Desulfobacteraceae > NBML01. The sequence goes on from CAXHYW010000506.1 coordinate 1,669, forward strand.
AATTACAGATATCATATTGGTTCTTCCTAAAGAGGATAGGGCCTTTTGTATGGATTCTCTCATAAAACCATATGGCATTCAGACCCCCCTACATTTGGTAAATGGCGGGGAGACCCGTCAGGAATCTGTTTTCAACGGTTTGGAAAAAGCCTGTGATTTGTCTCCGGCCCTTAACACAAGTCTTGTGTTGATACATGATGGGGTTCGCCCCTTTGTTGATGGGGCATTAATCGATGACTGCATTGCCAAGGCCACCATGAATGGTGCCTGTATTCCTGCTGTAAAAATATCAGATACAGTGAAAAAAGTGGTGGGGAGACAAATATCAAAAACCCTTGATCGGGAGTTGCTCTTTTTGGCACAGACTCCCCAGGTATTTCGCCTTGATCTTATTTTGAAGGCATATGGCCATGCCAGGGACGATTCGTTTAGCGGAACAGACGATGCCTCCATTATGGAGCATGCCGGGCTTCCCGTTTTCATTACAAATGGCTCTTTATCAAATATCAAACTGACGACACCAGAGGATATTTCCCTGGCCGGTTATTTTCTGAGCCTGTTATGAATGGCCTATTATCCTAAGGTGGTATGACAAACTATCGCTTTACTTTATAGGGAAAATATGTAACATTTTATCCGCACAAGCTGCAAGAATTTGTATCTGGTTTGTTAATCATTTATTATTGACTTTGAACCAAAGTTGCGCATAAGAAAACAAAAATATTATAATATGCGCTTATAATCCGGAGGTATATCGATGGCGGAAAAACCTGCAATAAAGATCGGCTATTTAAAAATTACAGACCATCTTATTCTGGGGGTTAGTGCTCTCAAATTGAAAAAGGGAATGGAAAAATTTGAGCATTGTACACTTGAGCCTGTGGTTAAAAATGGGTGGAATGAGGTGGCCGATGCACTCTCCGTCAAATCACTTGATGGTGCCCTAATTCTTGCGCCCACTGCCATGGATTTATATAAATCCGGCGTGGACTTAAAATTGTTGCTTTTGGCTCACAAATCAGGAAGTATCCTTGTGAAGAGCAAAAATGCCAATATCGAGAAAATTGAAGATTTCGCCGGTAAAACCGTTTTGATACCCTACCAATTATCCATCCACAATATGCTATTTCACAAGCTTCTATCGGAAAAAGGCCTGAAGCCTGGACGATCCACAGAAAAGGGGATTGATGTGACTTTGGAAGTTGTGGCACCCTTTCAGATGCCCGAAGCCATTGAATATGATGAAGAGGGGGAGATCGGTGGTTTTATCGTGGCAGAACCCTTTGGATCCCAGGTGATTGCCCAGGGGCATGGTGAAGAATTTGCGCTTTCAAAAGATTTGTGGCCGGGGCATCCTTGTTGTGTTTTTGTCGTTCGATCAGAAATTATTGAAAAACATCCCGAAGCCATCCAGGAAATTTGTGACAGCTTTGTAAAATCCGGACTTGCCATTGATGCGCAGCCTGAACCCGCAGCCATCATTGGGGGAGAATTTTTAAGCCAGGACAAAGAATTGATCCGAAAAGTTCTTACCATGCCACCGGATAGGATAACCACAGGGGAGCTGTTCCCAATAATAGAAGATCTTGATATCATCCAGAAATATATGATGGATAAAATGAAGATTATGACAAGTCTTATTGATCTGGAAAAATTTGTAAATACCGAATTTGCAATTAAAGCAGGCGCAAAATAATCTTATTTTAATAAACAGGTTCCAGTAAATATGAGTGCATGGTTATTTGGCAGAATCAATAAATTTGTATATTTGTGAAATTGCTATTTCACTCCATTTTGATTTTCCAGAGATTGTCTGAACACCGTCTTCATTCAGGCGGAGCGTCGCTTCTTTTGGGCTTACACCATCTGTTTTGAGTTGTAGAATGGTTTTCATAACAGCGGCCTTGTATTTTTTAAGATTTTCTTCAGGTGTGATATCGGGTTTTAAGGAGGGGGTCTTCTCTATCAGGGCGCTTAGATCATCCATTGGAACCTGTGAGATAGGGACGGAATCAGGTGTAATCAATAAAGACAAATTGTCCTGTTTCTGGGGGGTGCCTTGAGACGCGGTCTCGTCAATCAATAAAGACAAATTGTCCAGTTCCTGGGGG
>CAXHYW010000507.1:0-3769 GCA_964021475.1 uncultured Desulfobacteraceae bacterium
AATATAAGCATTATATGCTCCATGGCAATACAAGAATACAGATAGCCAAGAATGAGACTTTGGAGGACCGGTTAAAAGAAAGAACCCTGGAACTTGAACAATCAAATCATCCTTTAAAAGAAAAACCCAACACATTGGATGATTATGAATATTAGACAGTTTGTGTTACCCTAATGTTAAAAAAAATAGAAGTGTATGATATTGACCCTGGGGTAAAAAAAAATATCATCGAAAATATTGGGGAGGAAAAAACATGAAGGGAATTGTTTTTAATATTTTAGAAGCGCTTATCGTGGAAAAATTCGGAGATGAAACCCTGGAGGAGGTATATGCATCGGTTCAATTTTCCGGTGATGTGCTGCCCTTTATCAGCCCTGGGACATATCCGGATTCGGACCTGTACGATATGGTGACCTTCCTTTCCCAAAAAACATCGATTCCGGTGGGTGATCTGCTGTTTGAATTTGGAAAATTCATGTTTCCTGTTTTTTATAATAAATACCCGGTGTTTTTTAAAGATATTGATACCCCCATTGAATTTCTCGAGTCGCTTAATGAGGTGATTCATGTTGAAGTGAAAAAAATATTTGAAGCGGCGGTTCCGCCAAGAATAACCGTCAAATTAATACAGGAAAACCAGATAAGACTGTATTATTATTCTGAAAGAAAGCTGTGCAGATTATTGGAGGGGCTGCTGGATGGATTGGCCCTTCACTTCAATAAAAAGATAGCCTTGACCCATACCGCGTGCATGAAATCAGGAGCTGATCAATGCGTGTATGAAATAAAATTTTCTTAACATAAGAATACCGATATGGATGAAATAAAACTTTTAAAAGCAAAGCTTGCCCGGGAGCAAAAGGCGAGACAGAAACTTGAAGCGTTTTTGGAAAACCAGACACGAGAGCTTTATCTTGCCAAGGAAAAAGCCGAGGCGGCTTCAACGGCCAAATCTCAATTTTTGGCCAACATGAGCCATGAAATCCGAACGCCGATGAATGGGATCGTCGGCATGATCAGCCTTCTTTTAGGGACACCCTTAACTGAGGAACAACAAGAATATGCGAAAATCGTACAAACCAGCGGTGATTCACTTTTGGATATTATTAATAACATTCTTGATTATTCTAAAATTGAGGCAGGCAAACTTGAACTTGAAACCATTGAGTTTGATTTGCGGCTGGCAATGGAAAGTTTGGGTGACCTCATTGCGCTGAATGCCCATAAAAAAGGGCTCGAGGTTATTCTCAATATCGAAAACAATGTTCCTTCTTTGCTGGTGGGTGATCCCGGCCGATTACGGCAGATTTTGATCAATCTTGCCAGCAATGCAACCAAGTTTACACAAACGGGTGAAATTGTCATTCGTGTTTCACACGATCATGAAGATACAACCCATGCAACCATCCGGTTTAGTGTTTTGGATACGGGGATTGGAATTCCAACCGAGCGTATGGGCGCCATCTTTGAATCTTTTTCCCAAGTGGACAGTTCCACAACCAGAAAATACGGCGGAACAGGTTTGGGGCTTAGTATCTCAAGGCAGCTTTCGGAAATGATGGGTGGTCAGATAGGTGTGAACAGCCGGGAAGGCAAGGGATCTGATTTCTGGTTTACAGCAGTCTTTAAGAAACAATCCAAAGTCCAGGCAACGAAAGTTGTGGTGGATGCCATAAATGGAAAGCGTCTGCTCATTGTGGACAATAACGCAAATAATCGATCTGTTTTAAAAGAACCATTATGCCTCTGGAAATGCATATGTGACGAGGCTTCCGACGGAATTCAGGCATTGAACATGCTCAAACAAGCCGTGGTTGAACACACTCCATTTGATATCGCATTCCTGGATATGCAGATTCCTGGAATGGATGTAAAAACCTTGGGGCAGGCAATCAAAGCAGATCCTCATCTGAAAAATACAAAATTAATATTAATGACATCCATTGGGAACAGGGGAGATGCAAAGCTATTTAGGGAAATGGGATTCACAGCATATCTGACTAAACCTGTCAAGCAATCACAACTGTATGATTGCCTTACCACCATCTCAGGCATCCAGAAAGAATCTGAAAAAAGTATGGGGGGTATTATCACCCGCCATTCACTTGTCGAGGAGCAGAAGAAAAGAATTAAGATATTGTTGGCTGAGGACAATGCAATCAATCAAAAGGTGGCCATGCTGACACTTGGCAAGCTTGGATACCGTGTTGAAATTGTTTCCAACGGGAGGCAAGCTCTGGATGCCCTGGAAAAAAATTGCTACGATCTTGTTTTAATGGATTGCCAGATGCCGGAAATGGACGGGTTTGCAGCCACACGGGAAATTAGAAAGTTGAAATCAAAAAATCGATATATTCCGGTAATCGCCATGACGGCCCATGCAATGAAGGGGTATATGAACAAATGCATCGAGGCGGGTATGAACGATTACCTGTCAAAACCCGTAAAGCCGCAAGCGCTTTTGAATATGCTCGAAAAATGGATAAAGACCAAGCCTGCCGAGCCATCGTCTTGAAACCCCGGGTCGGGTCCAGGCAGAAGTCCCATGAAAGATAAAACGTTGCAAATTCTTGACCTTCCTTGCTTCTTTTGGTATTCAGGGCAGTATGAAATCCATCGACGAACAAATACTTCGAGCCTCCAAGGAAATTGTTGTTAAATTTATTGAGCTGGGCCGATTGTCACCTGCAAGCGTTCATGAATCCTTCCGGGATGTCTATGCCACCGTGAACGAAACCGTGAAAAAATATACAGAGCCCTCTTCCGATGACACACAGACCTGAGCCGTTCTTTTGTAGCTTTCAGAACGGAACCATAACCGGTATAAAGAAAGGCTGGAGCGGGCTGATCTGGCTGTTAAAAATCCTGGTGCCGGTTTCTTTTTTTACGGCATTGCTGGTGCATTTTGGCATTATTTACAAACTGGATTTTTTGTTGACCCCGGTGATGAACTGGCTTTGTCTGCCGGCCTCTGCGGCCCTTGTGTTGATTATCGGTCTTTTTACCGGGATCTATGGAACCGTTGCCGCCCTTTCGGTGATGGCATTTTCCATGGACCATATGATCCTTATGGCCGTTTTTACCCTGATTTCCCATAACTTGATTCAGGAGAGTATCGTCCAGGGAAATTCCGGGATAAATCCTTTTGTGGCAGCTATTTTCAGGCTGATAATGGCCTTTGTGGTCACCTTTGTCTGTGCAAAAATTTTGGGGGTGACCCCGGACCAAGGAACAGCAGCCGTCCTGGATAGCCTTGGCCAAAATACTCAGCCCTTTATTCCCATGCTGCAAGATTGGGGCGTGGGAATGGCTAAGCTTTCCCTCCAGATTGTTTGCATCATCATGCCGCTGATGGTGTTGCTGGAACTGGCAAAAATTTTTAATATTATCCAAATGGTAACAAAAATCTGTTCTCCTGTGGTTGCGTTTATGGGGTTGGACCGGTCCTGCGGCATGCTCTGGCTGACGGCTGCTGTTTTTGGTTTGGCCTACGGGTCTGCCGTGATTGTTGAAGAGACAAGGGCCAATCCATATGAGAAAGAGGCCTTGACAAAACTTCACCTTTCCATCGGGGTCAACCATGCCATGATCGAGGACCCGGTTTTGTTTTTGCCTCTGGGGATTCCTGTGTTCTGGCTTTGGATCCCCAGACTGATTGCCGCTGTGGCAGTGACCTACCTTTTTTCAGCTGTTTTGTTTGCAAGGAGGCTTTATGCTGAGCGAGCTTGCCATAAAAAAATTCGCCATCATTGACGACATTCGAATCCAG
>CAXHYW010000508.1:0-3762 GCA_964021475.1 uncultured Desulfobacteraceae bacterium
AACATTTTTTTAAACATGATGCTTAACTTCGATTACAGTTTTCTTGGGGAGAATTTCTGGAGCTGTTTTTGTTGTGCAACATCAGTATTAATGATTATCTTATAATATAATCACCGGAAATTACAGCTATTTTTCGACCAACCTTTTTCAAGGAGAACACCCATGAATTACCAGAACGCCCAACTGCCTGATGGAGCAAAACTGGCTGGCGCCACCCCTGTCATGACCGAAAAGACCATTGCACAGGGTATCCTAGCAAAACACATGGCCCCCAAGGGCAAATGCGGTTTCCTTGTGGTGGAGGAAGGTGCTTGCCAGTTTGTCTGGGAAGACGATGCCACCAATCCCATGGACTGCGACCCTGACCACCCAATTGTCATCTTTCCAGAGCGCTATCACCATGTAACCATCACTGGCCCCGTCAAACTTCGGGTTGAGTTTTACGCGCTTCCCGTGAGCCTGGAAGGTTTAGATGAAACCGCCTCACGGCCGGGAGATGATTTCATCTAGTACCAACTTTTTCAAGCAGTTTAAGGATACAGATCCTGAAAATTATCAAAAAATATTGGAAAGGGATGATCCCGGCCGATCTTAGAGTTAAGCTTTTTTACTCGGCATAAACCTCAACCTTGCCTTTTTCAACCAGGGGCAGCCACTTGCTGTGCTGATGTAAATGGAAACTTTTACCCAGTTTGTGAAATCCGGTTCATTTTGCATGTTAAAATTTATAATGTGTCGTGCGATTTTGTTAAATATATATTGTCCCGGTTAAATATTTTACTGCCTGTCCCCCTATAAGAACCCGTTCCCCCAAGTACTCACAAAAAAGATCGCCTCTTCTTTGTGAGGCTTGATACGCATGGATTTTCGATTTTTGGAGACGATTAGCCCAATATGGCACCAACGCACTATGGATTGATCCGGTTACAGGGTCACTTCCGGATATGGCACCAGTTTCAACGGCATGACCGCCCTTTTGGGTATGCTCAACTCCTGAAGCTCAAATATTGCCGTCGTAAATAAAGAGGTTCAACTCCTTATATTGAGCCATTTATTTCAAGTTTTCCATAGCAATGGTTTTAACGAGTTTCCCGGCTGTGTCAAAGGGAGTGGCACGTTCATGCCGGTATAGCTTCAGGGTTTCCTCTGGACAGGTTAATGCACATACACCGCAGCCGATGCATTTATCCGGGTCCACTGCAGGACGGTTTGTTTCATCGTCCATGGCCAAGGCCTCGAAAAGACAGCGTTCTATGCAAAGCTCACATCCGACACAATCCTCTCCGGCAGCCGGTATAAAATTTGAAGGCAAAATAGCAGACATGTTGCCCCACCTTGTTCTGCCGCGCAGCTGGGAACAGCAGCAGCCGCAGCAGAGGCAGATGATGGAATTACCTGTAATGGTGTTGTCTGTCTGCCCCACAAGGCCATGTTCCTGCATTTTATCAAAATAATCAACAGCCTCCTGGCGGGTAATTCTTTTCCCCAAATTAATCATTTCAAAGTGAAGGGCTGACGGCCCCATCATGATGCAAGAGCCAATGGGAAATTGATCCTTGCATTCCCGAACCCCCATTTTTTCAGTACGGGTACGGCAGGGGCAGGGGACAAGGGCAAGCTCTTCCGGGGCATGGTTTAAAATAAAATCATGAGCCTCTTCAGCTGGCAGCACCCTCTGCTGAGCCTCAATTGACATTTCCACAGGAATGGTTCGAAAGATGGGTGTCCCCTTCATGGAGCCTTCATAATACCTGTAAAACTTGTCTTTGATAAAATAATCCTGATAAAGCTCTGCCGCTTCCAGGTCGTCGGATTTGATTTCAGGATAAAATTGATTGATATTTAAAAGGACTGGCATTGGCGGAAGTGTGTAAAAACCGCCCATCCCCAGAAGTCCGTTTCTTTTTTGAACCAGGCCCAGGATTTTTTCAACATCTTCAAGGTCTCTTTCTGCAAGGCCAGCCAGATCCTGGGTTGAACTGAAATGCCCGGGGCGGCCCATGTGCTGAAGTATTTTGGCCTCTTCCAATGTATATGTCAATTCAAGATACTTTATAAATGAAGGTTGCGGATTTCCCTCAGAATCTGTTGGGGCGGTCTGGAAACTTTCATTAAATTTCTTCCAAAGACTGATATAAACCGATTTAGCCATGATTAATAACCTCTTTAAATAAGTTTGAAAATAGACTGAACATGTTCTGCCTTCTTTGATTCAGATGTGACATCAGGTTCATTTTTCTTGTTTCTGATAGGCCATGGATATGAGAATGACGTCGCCATCTTATCGATGAAGCTGATGGCATCCGCCACTCCGTCTTCTGACTGGACCTGCGCACTAATAGTTTCTGCGGCAGCAATGATTGATTGGTCTGTCGTCACTTTCTCGATGCCCGCGGCTATACTCTCAGCTGTCAACTTCCCAGAGCCCACCATCCCCAAGTACTTGCCAATACCCCGAGCTTGCACGATCGACCCATGAAACGGTTGGTCACCTTGTGTCGCGCAAACGATAGTTGGGCAGCCAGCACGAATACCCGCGGCGAGAGTGCCTGCCCCACCGTGGTGTACAACAGCCGCACATTGCGGAAACAGCCAGTCGTGCGGACACGACTCTATTTCGTAGACATTCTCCTGCGCCCACGCGTAAAGGTGCTTACCCTCGTCTGTCGAAGTATCGAGAGATGCACGGGTCAGGCCAGCCCAACCTCCTAAAAGCACACCCTTAACTCCGGCCAGATGCAGGCTTTTAATCGCTAAGGTTGATAGCATTTTACAAAACTCCGGGTTGCCCTTCATGCTACCGAAACCGATGTAGACCGGCCTGTGTTTGAGGAAGTCGACGAGTTCTGGCGAGGGCGTGTAGTTGCTGTCACTTGAGAGGAACCACCAGCCACTCATAACTTTCTGGGCAGGCCAGTCCGCAGGTTGTGTGAACAAGCTTGGGGAGACCGCGCAAATTTGAGGCAAATTGTGTGGCCACACTTTGAAGCGTGAGCCATCTGTGTAGGTGTCGAGTGGAAGCCCGCAAATCTGGCGCATCATGTCGAACTTGGCTTTGACTGTCTTCGGGTAAACCAACGCCTTGATTCTGTAGAGGCTGCGGTTGAGAAACTTGGGAACCTTTCCCACCTCCATGGTGAAAAGTGGCAACTCAGAGGTTGGGTGATTGACCTGCAAATCAAAGGTGACCACAGGAATTTGCAGCGCCTCGGCAATGGACATGTATGGGCCGTAAAACAGGTTGGGCACGATAAGCACGTCAGGCTTGAAGTCCTGCGCCGCTGCCAATGCGCTCATCATGTCAGCTTTTTGCACGGCCAGGTAGTCCGGACTGTTCAGGTACTCCTTCGCAAAATTGGCCAGCTTAAGCAAACCTCTGATAGAGCGGTCCGAAAGGTCGGCTATTCCAAACATATTTTCTACGAACTCTGCGACATTCTCTTTGGCAATCACGCAATCAAGGCCATTGGTCTGGATCAAGTCTGTGGCAGGAGGCGTGGCAAAAACGAGCACATCCCGGCCCGCCTTCTTGAGGCAAAGTGCCAGTGATGTGATGGGTTGCAGGTCGCCTCGGCTGCCCCAGGCTGCAATCATAATGCGTTTCGGTGATGTCATTGGGTTATCCCTCTTGACTGGTTTGACGCTTTACCAGTCCAATTTGAAAGCTCAGCGGTGCGAAGTTTCTTCGGATCTCCGTACACTATTGACAATAGCTCAGAGTGTCCGTAACGGCCTTCACCGTAACTGTCGCCCCTGATCGAA
>CAXHYW010000509.1:0-3761 GCA_964021475.1 uncultured Desulfobacteraceae bacterium
GAGATTCTCCGGAGTGACTGGAGTTCAGACGTGTGCTCTTCCGATCTAGGATTTTCAGGTTCAACCAGGTACCCTGTAACCCCTTCCATTACAGCATCCTGTATTCCTTCCAGCGCAGAGGCGACAACAATGGTGCCGGATACGCCAGCTTCAAGGGCAACGATACCAAAGCCTTCAATATCGCCCACGACAGGGAGATTGGGCATAACAAACAGTTTGCATGCAGACAGAAGTCTGAGTCTAATTTTATCGGAAGGCGTATCAATAAAAATCACTCGGTCTGCCAGTCCATTTTTCAACACAGATTCCTTGAGAACATGATCTTCTTTTTGGCCTTCCATAACATAGGATTTTCCCGCGACAATGTAATGGACATGGGCAGGCAGTTTCAATAATACATTTTCGATAAACCATGTTTGACCTTTTCTTTTTGTTAATCTTCCCAAAGTCAGAATGTAAACATTCTTTGGATGATATTTTTCCCCAAGGATTTCAACCAGGCAATTTTGATGGAGGCCATCATAAAATTCGACAGTCTTAATACCAGGAAAAATGATTTCTACATTCTTCAATCCAGCATTCAGTGCCAGCATTTGGGTACTTTTACTATTGGCTATCCATAAGTGAGGCTGTTTTTTTACAAGTAATTGGATGTAAATACCATATATCTTCGGAAGAAGCCCTTTTTTATTTTGAAAATTAATGTCCAGGCCATGTACGTTAGATACGAAAACATTTCTTTTTAATATAATTTTGAGCGGAATGGTTAATGAGGCGGTTAGCCCGTCGCTGAAATGAATAATATCAAAATTTTTTGAATTTAAAATGGCCATAAAGAATGCATACGGAAAGAACCAAAGAATATGAAGGCGGTTCCATTTTTTAAGCGCAACAATTTTTTTTTTACAATTTATGGTTGTTGTCAGGTAATAACTCAGCATTTCCATCCCGCCGATAACAGGCGGATAAGTCCTTGTTATGAAAAGGACTCTTAAGTTAAAAGGTAATATACTCTTTTTTGCCATTTATCATGCCTATTTGAATAGTCTGCAAGCTGAAATTATTTTCGAGTTACATATCATAAATCCTCGCGTTTTCTGGCACCTATTTCTACTACCTCATCATGCGAAGACGTAAACAATAAATTGTTATCAAGAGGGTTTCAACTCTTTCATATTTTTTAATATCTTCGGTGGAATCTGCCCTGTATATACCTTCCCGTTTATGACGTAGGATGGCGTTCCGATAAGATGGTGTTTTAAACCGGAACTTATATCCTGTTGCAGTTTCTGCATGGTTTCAGGTGCACGAATCCTGGCAGCCAATGTGCTTGAGTTAAGACCTGTATTCTCAGCTATCTTTTTTAAATAAATAGCACCTTTGCTCATATCATAATTATATAAATAATCGTTCACTTCCCAAAACTTATTTTCCTGAACTGCTTGGATGGAAACAAGAGAAAGGATACTTGATCCTGGATGAAGTGTTTCCTCTAAAAATCGGTTAACCTTCTTATCCATTGGATAATGCTTATGGATAAGGCGAATTTTTTCCGAATTTTCAGAAATCAGACGCCTTAAAAAAAAGTGCATTTTTTTGCATTGAAAGCACATGTAATCGGTATACTCAATGATTGTAAATTCGGGGTTCTTCGCCCCAATCCAGGGAGAGCCGTCCTCTGTCGTTCCGGTATTTAATTTTAAATGGCCAGGTCCTTTCATAGGGTAATGCCAGTAGACAGGCATAAAAAGCCGGACGACCAAAAGGCTGATCAGGATCGGGGAATAAAACTTTAGTGCTTTTAACCTGTTTGTTTTCAGGTAAGTAAGGTTGTTGGACAAAGAGTGTTTCCAAGTTATTTTTTCAAAGCGTCGCCTTATGAACCAGATCATGAAAAAAAGGGCAAAACTAATCCCGTAAACCACAATGCACATGATGCAATAGGATTGAATACGGACGGCAGAAATTAATCCAAGGAAGAGGCTTATGGAACTGAAAACAATTCCAATCCCCATTAGTAGGGGAAACATGTTTAACACTTTAGACCGAATGTCATAGGAAATAAACAGGGTGGCTATCATGAAGACATATCCGGTAACCCCCCAGATTGGTACCGGAATACCCAAAAAGATTGAATATGGGCTTTGGGATACAGTGTCGCAGTTAATAGCTTTTGAAATGGCGCAAAAACTGGCGTAACTAATATCTGTATATACACGGTAATGGGATAGGGAAAGATAAATAGAAACCCCAAGGCCTACTATTGATAAGAGAACTACAATAAAAAAATAAAGTGTTATGGGATAAGTCGATACAGGTTTAAACTTTTCATTTGGCATCTATGGACACACCTCTTCTTGGCAAATAAGATAATTTTTTAAATATACTATAGAATTATATAATAAAGGTTCAAAAAAAGCACGTCAACACATTCTCAGGGAATCTCACCAATACAAAAATATAGCCTCTACACCTTACAAAAAAATGACAGAATTTGTAAAAAACAGAACAAATAGTGTCGTATCCGTATTTTAAAAATCGTTTAAAATGAAATAGACTTGGATTTTGATATCAGAAAAAGTCCATATATAAGGGGTTATCAAGGATAATATATCATAAAAATACAACCTGGCACACTACATGCTTTTCATTTCTGTCAACGTTAAACGAATAGAATTTTTTAACCAACCAAATAACATTAGGAGAAAAATTATGACAAAAAAACTAAACAACAAAGGTTTCACATTGATTGAGTTGATGATTGTTATCGCGATTATTGGAATCTTGGCAGCCATTGCCATTCCCAACTTTATTTCTTACCGGAACAAAGCATTCTGCTCTGCGGCCGAATCAGATGCCAATTCACTTGCAGGAGCTATAGCAAATCATTTTTCCATTCCCAGCAATGTTGCTGTAGCAACAACTGACATCACTTTGGCTCTCAGCGGCGACAACACCTGGGGTTTTGGAATAAATACTCCAAATACACTTATTGAAGTTCAGGTGACTGATGGTTCAGGACGCTGTCCCTCGGATTACAAAGATGCAGACTCCCAATGGAGTGGTAATGTTTTTACCAAAGATATTAGTAACTAATCATATTTCTTAGGGAAAATAGAAGATATTCAGGGAGAGGCGACTGCCTCTCCCTGAAATTATATTAATCATGTTTCAAAAAAAAATACTGCCATCTGAATCACAAAACCATTATTTACCAAGATTGCTTTTCCTGATCGTTCTGATCATTTTAGTTTCATATTCCAATTCTTTTAATTCCTCATGGCAGTTTGACGATGCCCCAAATATTTTGAACAACCACAGAATACAATTAGAACAATTTACCTGGAAAAACCTTTGGCAAACCGGCTTTGCCAAGCCAGGCCGTGGCGGCCTCTACAGGCCGGTGGCCTGTATCAGCCTGGCCTTAAACTGGTATATAGGCGGGCAGAATGTTTTCGGATATCATATCGTTAATTTTCTCATCCATTGCTGCACCTCATTGATCCTCTTTTTTTTGATCCGGTTATTATTTATGACCCCCCGGTTAAAAGGGCAGTATTCACAATCTCAGATTGAGTTTATGGCTGGTTTGACCGTATTGCTCTGGTCATTGAATCCCATCCAGATTCAGGCGGTGACCTATATTGTTCAGCGTATGACCTCCCTGGCTGCCATGTTTTCCCTGCTGACCCTGTTTTTTTTTCTAACTCGGACGAGCGTCGTGTAGGGACAGGGTGGGCCGATATGTGTCAATCTCGGGG
>CAXHYW010000510.1:0-3753 GCA_964021475.1 uncultured Desulfobacteraceae bacterium
TTATATAGGTGGCTGTGGTAGGACACACCCTTGCGCAGGGAGCATCTTCGCAGTGGTTACAAATAGTGGGGACATAGACCCTGGTGACATTGGGATATGTTCCGATTTCCTCACTCAGGGTTTCCGTCCAGGCGATTCCATTTGGAACACTGTTTTCCGCTTTACATGCAACCGTGCAGGCATTACACCCAATGCACCGTTTTAAATCCAATACCATTCCGTATTTTACAGTCATATGCGACCTCCCTTATTTAGCATAGCGATATTTTGAAAGTTCACTTTTAACGATTTCTTCATCATTGGGATTTTTTCTGAAAAGCTCTACCCTTACCTTGGCAGCTGTTTCCATTTGCCCGCTGCATCCGCAGGTATTTTTCAGGTTTGCAGGAAGAAGCCTGTTATAATGTCCCCCACCGGCTTTTACCACGGCATGATAACCTGTCCAGCGCGACAATGCATTGGAGACACCAACTGTTTCAATGTGCATGCCTTCTGTGACTCTGGCAAGACCCATAATGGTGCCATAATTGGAGGTTAATTTAATAAGATCCCCATTTTCTATACCCCGTTTTTTTGCGGCAACGGTGTTGATAAGAATCCCCATGTGAACAGGATTCTTGTGTACAATATCGGCAATCCAGGGGATACTAAGGTTTTCGCCAAAGTTTACCTCCACATCCTTGAATGTGATGGCATACATGTCAAACTCATCCGGTTCCTTGTGAACCGGGTCTAAAACCGCCGTTGGAATCGCCTGGTAGTCGTCCCATTCCCAGATATCATAGAAAGGCACCTTGGATTTTTTCATATTTTCCTGGAGCTCCACCTTTCTGGTAAGAATATCTTCAATGTAAAAATGAATTCTCTGGCCTTCCCATGGGCGGTAAAATTTATCCGGCCTTCTCATGGTACTGGCATGGCCTTTTTCCTTAAACCAATTAAGATCCTTATTGTCCCACATCTTGCCTTTTCTTTCGGCAATTTCCTTGTCCGAATACTTTATCCCGGGTTTAAGCATGAGTTCAGGTTTTTCAAAAAACATATTTGCAAAATTCTGAACCTCATTCCAATTATCAAGGATGCCGACTCTTTCGGAAATTTCATTGAAAATTTCTTCTTCACTCTTGCAGTCCCAAAGCGGTTCAATGGCAGGCTGCGTAAGACACGGCCCTTCCGTTATGGGGGGTTCGATCATCACCATGTTCCAGCGCTCTAAGTTATCAAGGGTTGGCAGGACAATATCCGCCCAGGCAGTGGTTTCGTTGAGCAGAATATCTATGGCAACAATAAACCGCATATTGCGCAGAATTTCAAAATATTTATCCTGGGGCCCGTTCAGGTTCCACAATGGATTGGAATGACAGATAAGCATGGTATCCGGTTTATAGTCCATTCCCCATTTCTCCGGCTCAAAATAGGTTTGGGTGATGAGGTGTCCGGGATCAACGCCAAGGGGGAAATAATCCATTAAATGGGCGGTGTTCGGCGGATAGGCGTAGGGGACTTCAGGGTGAAGCTGATGGGGGGTTGTTTTAATTTGTCCGCTTTCGCCTTCCCATATGTGACCTCGGTCAATCATGAAATCATCCAGGGTAAACCCGACGTGCCCCCCGGGTGCGTCAATGCAGCCAACAAGAAAATTCACCAGTTTAAAGGCATGATTCGTTTGGGTGCCAGTTTTATGGCCCTGGGCACCCCTGTAGTAATTGTAGGCAGCGGGTCTGAAGGGCAGTTCTTTTCCGTCTATAGTAATGGTGGACCCTATACTTGCGGCCTTGGCAAAATCTCTTGCAATGCGCTGGATGGTTTCTGCCGGAACCGTGGTAATTTCGGAAATCAGCTCAGGGGTGCACTTGCTTATGTTCGTTTTAAAGAGCTGGAAGGCGGGAGATACCTTGACACCCTCAACCTCATATTCTCCTTCAAGGGCGAAATCTTTAATGGTCTTGTCATCCCAGAGTTTCGCCTTATTATCAACCGAATCCCAGACATACATTTTTTTATCTTTATTTCGGACAAAAAAACCATCCGGCCCCACAAGATAAACCGCATTGGTGTCTTTTTTCAAAAACTTGACATCGTAAAGATTTTCTTCAATCATTACGTAACACAGACCCAAAGCAAAATGCCGGTCTGTCGCGGGCCTGATGGGAACCCATTCGTCGGATTTAGCTGCTGATATGGAAAGCCTTGGTTCCACAGTGACAAGTTTCATACCACGATCGACCCGGGCTCTTGCCATATGACGGGCCGCACCAGCCATATGGAGATGGGAGGAAAAACCGTCTCCACCACCATTATTTATCCAATAATTGCAATGCTCCGTGTCATTTCCGGCAGCAAAGGAGGAGTGGATAAACCCATTCATGGGATGATACCCGCCACCGCACTGGGTTCCAACAACACTGAAGTAATTTGCATTTCCACCAAAAGCTGCCGGCCATGCCCATAAATAAAGTTTATGGAAATCATTAATGGCGGGAAGTAGTTTTCTTGGATCATCATCAAAGGTTTTTTTCAGCTCTTTTCCCACGGTATCCAGGGCTTCATCCCATGAAATGGGAACCCAGCCCGGATCATCATCCGGCCCTTTTCTCGGATTGGTTCGCTTCATGGGCGTTTTGATGCGCTGGGGGTCATAAAGCCTCATGAGAGAGGAATTACCTTTTGGGCAAAGACCTCCTTCATTGCTGGGGTTGGTAGGATTACCCTCAACCTTGTTTACCACACCTTCATCAGTCACATGAACCCTTGTGCTACATGAGTGAAGACACATTTTACAGGTCGAATTAATCCATTTCCCGGATTTTACAGAATTTTGTACAACAGTTGCAGGCATACTCCATCTCCTTTTGTCTATGATTTTGCCATGTTCTTCAATATCTCAATCCTTCTGTCTCTAATCTCTTGAATATACTCAAGCTGGGCATCATCAAGATGCCTGTATTTACCAATAAGAAAAAGGTAGTCTTTTATTGAAATGGGATCATCCACTGGGTGGGTAAACTCAAACTTTTTTGTTTCATCTGTATATTCCCATAGCGGCATAAGATTTGACCTTACTGCTCTTCTGCCGACCTCAATGAGTTTTTCCGGCGGGAAACGCCAACCCGTGGGGCAAGGAGAAAATACATGCAGATATGCCATTCCTTTTTTAGATGCCTCGTGGGCCTTTTCCAGCTTCTCAAAATAGTCATCCATGAAAGCCGTGGAAGCCGTGGCAACATACTCACAGTTGTGCATCAGCATAATGAGGGGAAGGTATTTGGCATCCCGGGTTTTACCTTTTAAGGCGGCCCCAACCGGTGTCGTGGATGTCCATGCTCCATAGGGGGTTGTACTTGACCTTTGAACTCCGGTGTTCATATACCCTTCGTTATCAATACAGATATAAATCATCCGTTCCCCACGTTCAGCAGCACCTGACAGGGACTGAAAACCGACATCTGCAGTGCCGCCATCTCCGGCAAAGGCCATCATGGTGATATCCCGGCCTATCCGTTCATAATATCTTTTTATCCCTGCCAGCATGGAGGCTGTATTGGTAAGCAAGGGGTGAAAGGAGGGCACCTTTGTGGCTGTAACCCCGTTAACACCAACTGCCCCGACCCCTGCAGTACATCCCGGCGGAATGGCAAGGATGGTATTTGAACCGATTTTCCTTAAAGAATGCCTGAAAAGTAGTTCTGTGTTACACCCGAGGCAGGCTGAAATACCAGGAGAAACAAGATCTTCCTTATCTCCCACATCGTT
>CAXHYW010000511.1:0-3752 GCA_964021475.1 uncultured Desulfobacteraceae bacterium
TTTCAAGCGTCAGGTCCGGCAAAAAGGGCGGCCTATATCCCTTAATTTTGACCCCAATCTGCCCATCATCCATAAAAAAAACGAGATCATTGAGGCCATTAAAAAAAATTGTGTGGTGATCATCTCAGGAGAAACCGGTTCCGGAAAAACCACCCAGATCCCCAAATTCTGTCTGGAGGCTGGCCGGGGGATAAAGGGAATGATCGGCTGCACCCAGCCCAGACGAATTGCCGCCATCAATGTGGCCAAGCGCATAGCCTTTGAACTCAATGAACCCATGGGTCAATCTGTGGGATATAAAATCCGGTTTGATGATAAAACCCCGGAAAACGCCTATATCAAGTTGATGACCGACGGTATTCTTCTGGCGGAAACCCAGCAGGACCGGTTTTTAAACCAATATGATACCCTCATTGTGGATGAGGCCCATGAAAGAAGCCTGAACATTGATTTTACCCTGGGCATCCTGCGCAAATTGGTCAAACAGCGCAAAGATCTGAAACTGATCATCACCTCTGCCACCATTGACACAAAAAAGTTTTCCAAGGCCTTTGACAACGCCCCTATCATAGAAGTTTCCGGACGGATGTATCCGGTGGAAACCATTTATATGCCCCTTGCTTCAGAGGATGATGATAACAGTAATGGGGAAGAGGTAGGATATGTGGAAGCCGCGGCAGAAGCCGCCAACCGATTACTCGCGCGATCCCGCACAGGGGATATTCTTATTTTCATGCCAACCGAACAGGATATCGGGGAAACCCTGGAATTGATCCGGGGTCAAAACCATAAAGGTGTAATGGCCCTGCCCTTGTTTGCCAGACTGTCTGCCCAGGAACAATCCAAAATTTTTTCAATGGGGGTCGGTCGAAAAGTCATTGTTTCCACGAATGTGGCAGAGACATCCCTGACCATTCCGGGTATCAAATATGTGGTGGATACCGGGCTTGCAAGGATTCCCAGTTACTCCCCCCGGACCCGCACCACAGCCCTTCCGGTGCTTCCCATTTCCCAGAGTTCCGCCAACCAGCGGTTGGGCCGATGCGGCAGGGTTGAAAACGGTATCTGTATCAGACTCTATGATGAAGATGACTTCAATAGCCGCCCCTTTTTCACCTCCCCGGAAATTTTGCGAAGCAACCTTGCTGAGGTGATTTTACGGATGATCTTCCTGAATCTTGGAGATGTGGCTAGCTTTCCCTTCATTGATCCCCCTGCCCCCAAGAGCATAAAGGACGGGTTTGACACCCTGGTGGAACTGGGTGCCATCCAGAAGAAAGCGACAGCAGCCCCCCCTGGCAACAAGCCCTACACTCTGACCCGTACCGGTCAGATCATGGCCAAACTCCCCGTGGACCCGAAACTTTCCAGAATATTAATTGAAGCCCAAAAACAAGACTGTCTCAAAGAGGCCACCATCATTGTCACCGCCCTGGCCATTGCAGATGTCCGCCAGCGGCCAGCGGATAAAATCCAGGCAGCCAACCAGAAACACAGCCTGTTCAAAGACCCTTGTTCTGATTTCATCACCCTTCTCAACCTATGGAATGCCTATGCCACTGCCGAAAAAAAGGCCAACTCCCGGGCCAAACGAAAGGCATGGTGTGCAGATCATTTTCTTTCTTTTAAACGCATCCACGAATGGCAGGACATCCATCGCCAGATCAGCCGAATGCTCAAGGAACATGGGTTCAAACAAAACAATTCCCAGGAAGCTGTCTCAAAAGGAACTATCTCAAAGGGGGATCTACCCCAAAATCTGCCAGGAGGAACGGGCAATCTCAAATCAAAGGAATTTAACCTGGGTGGCCCTTTGTACGTCGCCCTGCATAAATCCCTGCTGTCCGGATACCTTGGGGGAATCGCCCATAAAAAAGAAAAAAATCTATTCCTGGCGGCCAAGGGTCAGCAAGCCGTGATCTTTCCGGGGTCCGGTCTTTTCGGCAAGGCAGGCGACTGGATTGTGGCCGCTGAATTTGTCAAAACCAGCCAGCTTTTTGCCCGGGGGGTTGCCAATATCGATCCTGCCTGGATAGAAGAGGTGGGCAAAGAGCTATGCACCCATACCTATTTTGAACCCCACTGGGAAAAAAAGAGAGGGGAGGTTATGGCCAGCGAACAGGTGTCCCTGTTCGGACTGATCATTGTTGCCGGGCGGAAAGTGGCCTATGGTCGGGTGAACCCGGAAGAGGCCAGCGAAATATTCATCCGCCACGCCCTGGTTCAGGGAGAGATTGATCTGCCTTTAAAATTCATGGTTCATAACCAGGGGTTAATTGAAGGCCTGGAAGCCCTGGAAAATAAAACCCGGAAAAAAGATATCCTGGCCTCACAAGAAGACATCTGGGCCTTTTATCAGTCCCGGTTACCCGAACCCTTTTTCAATATCCACACCTTTAAAAAATTTCTCAAGGACCAAAAGGATGATAACTTTTTACGCATGACCCTTGCTGATCTTCAAAAATCCCAGGTGGATGACCAGACACTTTCCCTGTTCCCGGACTCTCTTGCCATGGAACAGGGCAATTTTGCCCTGGAATATGAGTTTAGCCCCGGGGCTACCACCGACGGGGTCACCCTGAATGTGCCGGCAGATTCCGCAGCGCTTGTATCAAAACACAGCGTGGACCGACTGGTACCAGGACTGTTTGAGGAAAAAATTGCTGCCCTGATTAAAAACCTGCCCAAAAAGTTTCGGGTTCGCCTGGTACCGGTCCAGGACGCTGCCACCCTCATCGCAAGGCAAATGAAAAGAGAAGACAAACCGCTGTTCTCCCTTCTTTCTTCATTTATCCAGCAAAAATTTGGGTTCATCATCCCCCCAACCCTTTGGTCGGAAGAAAATCTGCCGGATCATTTGAGGATGAGAATCTCCATCCGGGATGGAAAAAACCGGGAAATCAAATCCATGCGGGATCTGTCCATTCTGGGCCAGTTTGCTTCCCATCGACCGTCCAACAAGGATACAGCCTTTGAAAAACTGCGCAAAACATATGAACGAGACCAGATTAGGGACTGGTCCTTTCCCGACCTGGAACCCCATATCTCCCTTATCCAGCCAGACGGGTTTATCCAGAACGTAACCCCTGGCCTGAAAATAGATTCCCAAGGCCAGACCCTTTCCCTGCGGTTGTTCAAATCCAAACAACTTGCACTGGCAAGCCATACCAAAGGGATCAGAGCCCTGTTTGAGTTCACCTTTCCAGATGATTTCAAAACCCTTAAAAAAGACATTAAAGCGGCCACCGGTCTAAAACAGATTGCGCTCTATTTCAATGGAGCGCCCCAATTCCAGCAATCCATTTTCAATGCCATTGTAAAGGCGCTGTTTGAAAAGGATCTGCGCACCAAAACCGACTTTCATGCCCATGGGGAAAAAATGCGCCCCCAATTGTATACCCATACCCAAAAAATCCTGAAAATGATTCTAACCGTGGGTGAAGGATATGAGGCTGGCTTTTCTTTGATCCAGAAATTATCCCTTCAACACCAAAAAAAACCGGCCAGTTTTGAACTGCTCACCCTTTTATTCACTGAATTAAAAAACCTGACCCCGGCCAATTTTCTGGAACTCTATTCCCTGAGTCGTGTGGAACAATTGCCCCGCTATCTTGCCGGTATTCGCATCCGGGCCCAAAGGGCCGTGGACAATCCAATCAAAGAGGGACAAAAATATCTTTTAATAAACCCCTTTGACCACAAATTAAAGACACTGCTCGCATCTTTGTCGGAACGCTCCTCCCGGGAAAAAG
>CAXHYW010000512.1:0-3751 GCA_964021475.1 uncultured Desulfobacteraceae bacterium
TCTTTGACAAAATCAAGTTCTTTATTCATCGTTGACAACCTGAATTTCTGAGTTATTTTATTATATTTCCTCTGGGTAGAAGGGAAAAATACCATACAAAAGTCAATATTACAAATATAAATGAGCCATAATGCTGAAGAAGATTGGGTAAAATATGACGGATAAACGAGACTATTATGAAATTCTTGGGGTTTCCAGGGATACGGGAAAAGCGGAGCTGAAAAAAGCCTATCGGAAACAAGCCATCAAATACCATCCGGATAAGAACCCGGACAATAAAGCGGCGGAAGATAAATTCAAGGAAGCCTCGGAAGCCTATGAAGTGCTGAGCAATGACAGCAAACGTCAGATTTATGATCAATTCGGGCACCGGGGTCTTGAAGGTTCTGGCCATGCAGGACCCAGCGGGTTTGAAGATATTTTTTCCAGCTTTGGTGATATTTTTGAGGACTTTTTTGGGTTTGGCGGCAACCAGGGCGGACGGGGAAGCCGGGTCCAAAGGGGATCAGATCTTCAGTATAATATGTCCATTGATTTTATGGAAGCGGCCTTTGGTACGGAAAAAAACATTTCCATTCCCAAAATGACAGTTTGTGACGACTGTTCGGGGTCCGGGTGTGCGCCGGGAACCAGCCCTTCAACCTGCTCCCACTGCCATGGGACCGGGCAGTTTATCCAGAGCCAGGGGTTCTTCAAGGTAAAGACTTCCTGTCCTTATTGTAAGGGACGGGGGAGCATGATTTCCAATCCATGTGCCAAATGTCGGGGGGCTGGAAGGATTGAAATTGTCCGGAAGGTTCAGGTCAAAATTCCGGCCGGCGTTGATGTGGGGTCCAAACTGCGGCTTACGGGTGAAGGGGAAGGATCTCCCTCTCCAGACGGTCCTCCCGGAGATCTATACGTGGTGATCAATGTTAGTCCCCATAAGTTTTTCCAACGGGACAATACCGATATCGTCTGTGCCATTGATATTTCCTTTATCCAGGCGGCTTTGGGAGATGAGATTAAGGTTCCCACCCTGGTGGGTGAGGAAAAATTAATGATCCCCAAGGGAACCCAGTATGGAGATAGTTTCCGGTTGAAAGGAGAAGGAATTGCCTCGCTTCGGACCGGACGCCGGGGGGACCAGCTTATAAAAGTGATTATCAAAACCCCGACAAAATTGAACCAGAAACAAAAAGATCTGTTAAAAGAGTTTGACAGACTGGACTCAAATAAAATATCAAACAAATTGAAAAATCTATTTAAGAACCTGTAACAGATCAATTAAGGTGGTAATATGTTTGAGTTAAAGGTGAAAACCCATTTTGCAGGCGCCCATCAACTCACCATGGTGGGGTCTAAATGTGAAAATCTTCATGGGCATAATTGGCAGGTGGAAGTTTGTGTTACGGGAAAACAACTCAATAAAGCCGGTGTCCTGGCTGATTTTGGAGATATTAAACGAGCCGTGCGCCAGGTGGTAGACAAGGAACTGGATCATCAGTTTCTCAATGAGCTTGCGGCCTTTAACGGACAACAACCGACTTCAGAGCGGATTGCCGTATACATTGCCGAAAAAGTCCAGGCCCTCCTTGGGGAGAGCCTGGATCCGGGCCTTACCGTATCCCGGGTCATGGCCTGGGAATCCGAGGACGCCTGTGCCACCTATATCCCGGATTAACTATCCGTCTGGATTAGCTATCTGTTTATTGTAGTTCAATGATCCGTTTGGCCGGTATCAGTCCGGTTGCTGCAGCCGATACAATGTTGCCGGCCACTCCGGGTCCGTCCCCTGCTACATACATCCCTTTTATATTCGTTTCCAGCCAATTATTAGTTTCAATCTGGGTGGCAAAGAACTTGATTTCAGGGGCATAGAGCAGGGTCTCGTCATTGGAAACACCTGGTATCACACAGTTTAATTTCTCAATCCCCTCGGTGAGGTTGGTAAGAATCCTTTCGGGAAGCGCCATGGCAATATCCCCGCAGACCACATTGGTCATGGTGGGCTCAATATAGCCCTTGCGAATCCTATTCCAGGTGGATCGCCGTCCCCGCTTGAGATCACCAAATCTTTGCAAAATCGGCTTTCCGCCGCCGATGATGGTGGCAAGCCTGCCAATGGATTCTCCATAGGCCTGGTTGTCTGTCACCGGTTCCGTTAGGATCACCTTTGAAAGAAATGCAAAATTGGTGTTACTCGATTTCTTCCCTGAATAGGCATGGCCATTGACGCAGACAAACTCCTTGTAGTTTTCAAGGGAGATAAAGCCCCCCTGGTTGGTACAAAAGGTTCGGGTCTGATCGTCATAGGTATTGGTCTGGATGAAAAAGGTGGGATCATAGATCACATTGCACAGATCATCCATGATGTCATTGTGAACCTCTACCCTCACTCCCACTTCAATGCCCCTCTGGCTTATATTGATGCCGTGTTTCTGGGCAACAGAGGCTACCCAGTTGGCACCGATTCTGCCCGGGGCCAGGATAACATTGGCAGCCTTGTACTCCCCTTTATTGGTGGTCACGCCCTGAATTTGTCCGTCCTGCTCAAGGATGTCAATCACCTCTTCACCTGTTTTGATTTCAAGCCCTTTGGACTTGATGTGGGCGGCCATCTCGGTGATATATCCGGGCAGATTGTCAGAACCCAGATGTTTTTGCTTGATCAAAAGAAGGTTGATTCCAAACCGTTTGGCATCTTTTCTAATCTGTTTGGCCTCTTCCATGTTGGTGGGATAAATGGGCCCGTCCATTTTAAACCGGGTAAAGATTTTTTCCGTCTCGTCAATGAGTTCCTGGGCTGCGCTCAATGGCATGAATTGGGTTAGATCTGTTTTGCCAAGCCGGGGGATGAAATTGAGTTTCCCATCGGAGTGAAGACCTGCCCCGCCGATCCCTGACAGAATGTTGCAGGGATCACATTGGACACATTTCTGGAGATTGTGGTTGGGACATTTTCGTTTCAGGGAGTCCCGGCCTTTTTCGATCAAAAGGACCGAAAGGTTGGAGTGCTCTTTTAGATGATAGGCCGCAAAAAGCCCTGCTGGCCCGCCGCCCACGATAATTACATCATATGTCATGATTCACCTTCTTTTTTTGATTTTTAAACGACCCTTTAGGTTAACAGGATTTCAAATATTATCAAGCTGTTTTTGTTTCAACGGGTATTTCGGGTTTACTCTTCATGGGGTTTGGTTCATAATGGTTGCCTTGGAAACCAATGAAAATATTTAAGGATAGCTCTTAACACAGCAAAAAGATCATGAATATAGAAGACAAAATACCAAAATTGGGAAAGATATATATAGCCTTTGACCAGATCATCGGAGAATTCAAAAAAGAGGCTGCCTGTGACAAAGGATGCGGGTTCTGTTGCAAAGAGGCTGGTAGCATAGATATCACCACCCTGGAAGGGATGGCCATTCGACAGGCCATGCAGGCATTTTCACGATCCCGGCAGAAAAGCCTGACCAAGATTTTCAATCAGGAGATCAAAAAACGGAAAAAAAAAGGGGTGGCCCCCTGTCCTTTTTTGATGAAGAACAATGCCTGCATGATATACGAGGTCAGACCCTTTTCCTGCCGCAGAATCTATTCCGTCCATGTGTGCACTTCAAATAATCCCCCAATGGTGAACCGGCAGGTTATGGAGGCCGCAGATCAATCCATTAAAGCACTGCAGCAACTGGACAATACCGGATATTCCGGCCATTTGTCTTATATTCTGTATATGCTTTCTATTCCCGCCTTTATGGATGTCTATCAA
>CAXHYW010000513.1:0-3751 GCA_964021475.1 uncultured Desulfobacteraceae bacterium
GAGATCTACACAGCGAGGCACCCTCTTTCCCTACACGACGCTCTTCCGATCTCCCGGAGCAATTTCCCCTGGAGGGCCACAGGCAGTTCACCGATTTCATCCAAAAACAGGGTTCCCTTGTCTGCTGCCTGGAAACGCCCGGCTCGGTCCTTGACCGCCCCGGTAAATGCCCCTTTGACATGGCCGAAAAACTCGCTTTCATAGAGTTCTCCGGGGATGGTGGCACAATTGACCTTTATCATGGGATAGTCACGTCTTAAACTTCTTTTGTGAATTTCCCGGGCCACCAATTCCTTGCCCGTGCCCGATTCTCCGAAAATAAAGACCGAGGCATCCGTGGGAGCCACAAGTTCGATCTGGTTTAGCGTGTTTGCGAGAGCCGGGCTTTGGCCCACAATCTCCCCAAACGCCCTGGCATCATTGATCTCTTCCTTTAAATACTTATTTTCCAGCTCCAGCTGGGACTTAAGATGCCCGATCTGGTTCAAGGCCCTGGCATTGGCAATGGAAAGGCCGGTATGATTGGCAATCATTTTCAGCCAGAACCGTCCCTCCTGAATCCTTTTTGCCTGGATCCTCGAATAAATCGCCACCACCCCAAACACCTCGTCCTTGAATTTAAGTGGCTGGGCACCGAATCCCAGGATGCCTTCCCCCTTTGCCCAAAGCTCCCGGGCCTGCCAGTCCGGGTTCGATTCAATTTCACGGGAGGTCAGGGAACGCCCTTTTTTGGCCACCTTTCCCACACAGGTAATACCCAGGGGAACCCTTCTTCCATGACCCTTCAGATCAGACCAGTCATGGGCCGGGGAAGAGACAGACTTACCGGCGCCTGCCACCAGATGCAGGCATTTTTTTTTCCTGCCCCGGGTTGCCATGCTGCAGCCTTGAGCCAAACTGCAATCATTACAATCGCCCTTCCGGGTCAGCCAGATCCGGACCAGGGCCACGTGAGGCCGAAGGACCATCCGTGTCACAATCAGGTCCAACAGGACCGTTACGGATCGCTCCTGGGCCATGTCCATGAGAAGTTTTTTTAAGGATTCAAATTCAGGTGAATAGGTTGCATCTATTTTCATGACGGGAAACTACACGAAATATCATTGTTTTACAACGAAAAATCATAGAATCAGGATATATCGTTGTTGCTATTTTTTCCTCGCACCCTCTCCGTTAAAGGCTATTAGCCGACAATCGCCCCTGGCACAAAAATTGTATTCAATGGTGTCGGATACCAAGAAGGGTCTCCCTGGAGCCCCCCACACACTTATCAGGAGCAGAAAAAATGACCAGAATATTTACCTCTGATTTCCGGGACAATTGCCGCACAGGCAGACCAGATCCCTTTCCGGTCCACACCCTCGACCGGGTGGACAGACCTACCACCCTTATTCATGATTCCAAAGTGGCACGGGTAGACGAACGGGCCGGCGGGTTTTACAGAGCTGGCAAAGGCGAGTTCGGGGACCACCTTAAGAAAGAGTACAAACGATTTGTGGCAAAGCAGCCCT
Organism: uncultured Desulfobacteraceae bacterium; assembly: GCA_964021475.1. Lineage (GTDB taxonomy): Bacteria > Desulfobacterota > Desulfobacteria > Desulfobacterales > Desulfobacteraceae > NBML01. Next base: position 1,512 of record CAXHYW010000513.1, read on the forward strand.
TGTCCGGCGCCCTGTGTACCATGGCCGGCGCCCTGGGCCACATGGTGGATGAACCCGGAAAAATTGAAGCGGCCGGAAAAACCCCCTGGGGGGTCTCCTCCTGGGCGCCCATGCCCAATATGTCCAAAATTCTTGCACCGGGAACCGACAACCCTGTTGCAAACGCCCTTCACATAAAGGAAACCGCCTATTTTTTAAGATCCGACATCGTAGGCATCTGCAAGCTGCCCCCCTATGCTGTTTTTTCCCACTCCAAGCACGATGGAAAGCCAATTCATCTGCCCCACAAATATGCCATTGCCATTATCATTGACCAGGACTGGCGGACGGCCTCAGCCTTCAGCGGCAATGACTGGATCTCCAATGCCATGAGCTTTGTCTCCTATTCCCACTCAGGCTTTATCGCCTGTATCCTGGCCGACTATATCCGGCGGCTGGGTTATCCGGCCCGGGCCCACCATGCCATGAATTACCAGGTGGCCGTCCCTCCCATTCTATTGTGGGCCGGTATCGGAGAGATGAGTCGCATGGGAGATGTGGTGATCAGTCCCTTTTTAGGCCCCCGGTTCAAGGCAGCCATTGTCACCACAGACATGCCGCTTTCCATTGACCGGCCCATTGATTTCGGTCTCCAAGACTTTTGCAACAAATGCGGGAAATGTGCAGAGCACTGCCCCTCCCAGTCCATTTCCTACGGAGATAAAATCATGCACAACGGATATGAAAAATGGGGAAATAATGTGGAAAAATGCACCGCAATGCGGGTGGGCAACCCCAATGGGTCCGGGTGCGGCACCTGCATAAAGGTCTGTCCCTGGAACAAGCCCTTTACTCCCTTCCACAGAAGCGTAAACTGGGCATTAAGAAAATTTCCCGCAACCCGGCGATTTGGGATCTGGTGCGATGATCTCATGGGATATCACAAACCCGATTATTCAAAAAAATGGTGGCTGGATCTGGATCTTGCGAACAACGCCTTTGTGAAACCCGACAAATCCGGGTTTTCAAGAAAAAATTAACTTGCCCCATCCAAACTTTGTGATCCTAAGTTCAATCTCATAAAAAATATGGAATAACCATGGCCCTGCTCCGGGGCCTACCCCTCATAAATCAAATCTATTAAACCTTGACTATTATCGATTTTATGCGGTAACATTTCCCTGGTTTTTAATTTCTATTAAGATTATTTAAATAGGTATCCAATTGAAAATTTCCCATCTTGGCATTAAACTTTCCGTCGCAGTTCTCGTTGGAATGATTATGATTTCGTATCTGGTATACTGGAAGTCCATCTCAGCCCTTTCTGATCATATGGCATCCTTGATAGTGGCCTCCAATCATATGACAAGCGGGGAGCTTTTTCATTCCGCAGTCCACTCCATGATGATGGATGCCGGTGACAATTCCAAGAACAAAGCCCGGTATGACAATGACCGTAAAACGGCGGACAACTCATTCCTTAAGCTCAAATCCTATATCGCACTTATGCCCGATTCCATTGAAAAAAAGATGTTGTCTGAAAATACGGTTCGCATGTCCGAGGCTTACACTGCCTTTCTGGACTATACAGACAAGATAATGCTTGGAAAGAAAATCGACAACAGGATGCACAGAAAGCAACAGGTTCAGAGGTTATTCGACTATATTTTCAAAGAATATAAAACCCTGCACCAGCATCACAGCCAGCAACGCAAAGACCTTCTGTCCAAGACCCAATCCATCCAGAAATCAATTCGCCTGATGCTCGCAATACAGGTCAGCCTCGCCTTTATAGTAAGTATTATGGTGATACTTTACCTTGACCGGGTGGTTTTGAAATTATTTGATCTTACTGAAAAACTGGCACTCCATGACAAACTAACCGGCCTGTACAACCGACATGGCCTTGACCGCATTGTATCTGAGCTGGACAGGCCCGGTGGAATCGGCCAGAAGGGATATGGCATCATATTGCTGGATATTGACCATTTTAAACGGTTCAATGATGCCTACGGGCATCCGGCAGGGGATCAATTGCTTATGAAATTAGCAAGGGTACTTTTAAAAAATGTCCGTTCCCAGGATAAGGTCGTCCGGTTCGGAGGGGAGGAAATCCTGATTCTGCTCTCCTGGGTAGATATTTCCGGAACCGAACGAGTCGCCCAAAAAATATGCAGGGCTGTGGCGGAGAACCCCTTTGAACTCTCGGACGGTGCTGCCCCTAAAAAGGTGACGGTCAGCATTGGTTACGCCGCGACCTC
>CAXHYW010000514.1:0-3751 GCA_964021475.1 uncultured Desulfobacteraceae bacterium
TCATCTGCTACCGGCGTATCATCTGCTACCGGCGTGTTACCGGCTACCGGTATGGTAGTTTCAAAGATAAGGGTTTCCGGGTCATGGAAATCTAATTTGATGTTGTCAAAGTCTGTTTGATTTGCCGGGGTTTCATGGGTCAGATCAGATTCGTCAATATCAAAGTCGTCAATATCAAACTCATCAATATCAAAGTCAAAATCATCAGATGTCAGATTATCATCTTCAATTTCACCTTCTGAGTCAAAGCTGATTTCAATTTCAAAGGCCTCTTCTCCAGGCGCTTCCATCTCCGTATCGTCTATTTCAAACTCAAGTCCGGAAAAATCAAACAGGAGTTCTTCTTCAGAGTCAAGATGGCTCTCCGGCACCTGGGGAAAGGCTATAAAAACATGATTGCACGAACCACAACGTACTTTGGAGCCTCCTACTTTTAAAAGGGATGCATCAAGATTAAAGTGTATAGAACACTTGTTACAAATAATAATCATTGCGCATCCCTCTTGTTTTACAATTTCTCAACATGAATTGCTGACAGATTGCCAGATCCTTTCAGAATGCAGGAACTCTCATAGCATTATTCATTAACAAATAAGTCCAGGGCATCAATATGAACGGGATCCTGGGTATCAATAACATGAACAATCTCTTTGTGCAGTCGCCTCTTCAATTCTCCGAAAATCCCTCTTTTTTTCATAAATGTCCCGGCAAACCCCATGGCATCTGCCATTAAAGTTTCCTGATCATCACAGGCTTTCATAATGACACCGCTTGCCACCAAATCCTGGGCTCCCATTCGTTTTCCCGAAAGAATCATCTCATTAAATTGATATTCAGGAATGGATTTTCTAACAAAGGCGATCATCCCAGGAAGAAAGGGTATACTGACATCCACCTCGGGAAAACAAAAAAAGCCTCTATCCTTCTTCATAAATCTAAAGTCGCAGGCACAGGCCAGTATGGCACCATTACCAAATGCATGTCCATTGATGGCGGCTATCACAGGGATTGGCATCAAAAGAATCCGTTTAAAAATATTGTTCATTCCATACATAAAGGATTTCATACTCTCAGAATCGTTTTCCTGCATTTTTGACCCCATCCATTCGATATCAATCCCCTGGGAAAAATTCTTTTCATCCGAGGATGTCAAAACGATGGAATATATACTGGTATCTTCCAAAATTTCATCAAAACACCGATTCAATTGTTTTTCAAATTCAAGATTTTGCTTATTGGCACCGTTGCACATAGTGACCACAGCGATGCTCGTTTCTTTTCTCCACTCAATGACTGCCATATAAAAACTCCCGAAAATTATGTTCATTTATTCAAAAAAACAATGTTCCTATCATTTAAATTAAATCCAGTTTTTTTTCAAGGTTGAACATCGGTTTTCTATCTTTAAACCTTGGTAAAAACTTCATTGACAACCCTAGTTTTTTCTGACAAGCTCCCTTGTTATTGCTGATCCCAAAGTATCAGTTGATTGCAATTCATACGAACAGGAACCTGCCATGATAATAGGATTAGATGTTGGCGGTACAAATACTGATGCTGTTCTCCTCAGCAGCAACGGTATTGAAAAGAAAGTAAAAGTACCTACAGAGCCTACCAATCTATTCAATAGTGTACTCTCATGTTTCACAAAGCTGCTGGAAACCACAGATCCCAACCTCATAAAACGGGTGGTGATTTCTACCACCTTGACGACCAATGCCCTTGTACAGCAAGAGATGGAGCCCATCGGCATGATTGTTTCAGCAGGGCCTGGCATCGACCCAAAATACTTTAGCACCGGAGACCATTACTACACCGTCGCAGGCTCCATCAACCACCGGGGAAGGGAAAAAGCCCCGGTAAATAAGATGGAAATTGAAGACATTGCCAAACGGTTAAAAAAAGACGGGGTGGAATATGTCGGAGTGGTCAGCAAGTTTTGCGTCCGGAACCCCGCCCATGAGATCCTTATCAAACGGATACTCAATAAACACTTTAAAAAAATTTTCCTGGGTCACCATGTATCGGGAAATTTAAATTTTCCCCGGAGAATTGCCACCACCCATTTAAATGCGGCGGTCTTTGACCTTCACAAAGACTTTTTTGAAGCGGTCAAAAAATCCCTTGCCGAAATGGGACTGGAAATTCCCATCCAAATTTTAAAGGCCGACGGCGGCACCATGTCCCTTGAATCTTCCATGAATTTCCCCGGGCAGACAGTTTTATCGGGCCCTGCTGCCAGCATCCTGGGCGCCATTCCCCATGCCACTGCCAACCAAGACGCCATTGTCTTAGATATTGGCGGCACCACAACGGATATTGCCTTCCTGGTGGATAAAGCCCCCTTACTGGAACCTGTGGGAATCAAACGAGGACAATACAAGAGCCTGATCCGCTCCCTTAGAACCGATTCAAAGGGGATTGGCGGGGACAGTGCGCTTCGGGTGAATCAGGGCGAGTTATCCATTGGCCCGGACAGACAGGGACCTGCCATGGCATTTGGCGGCTTGGTTCCCACCCCCACCGACGCATTGGTGGTATTGGGGTTGATGGATCACGGAGACAAGGATAAGGCCGGGGCAGGGATTCATACGATTGCCCAGCAATTGAACCTTTCCGATATGGATGCCGCAGACCATATCTTCAAAAAATGCTGCACCATTATTTTGAAAAAAACCTTTGAAATGATAGATGAACTCAATTCCCAGCCCGTGTATACGGTCCATGATTTTCTGGAAGGATATAAACTCAGCCCCCGGAAAATCCTGTTGCTGGGGGGACCGGCAAAATTCTTTGCAGAAAAGATAGAAGAACTTTACCACATTGAAACCCTGGCAGTCCCTGAATCATCCGTTGCCAATGCCATTGGGGCAGCTCTTGCCAGAACCACCTGTGAAGTTTCCTTAAATGCCGATACCGAACAAGGGATCGTAACCGCCCATGAAGAAGATTTTGCCGAACCCATTTCAAAAAACTATTCAGAAGATGACCTGATCGAAACTGCCTATACCCTGCTCAAGGAAAAAGCCCTGAATTCAGGAGCAGACAAGGAAAACCTGGAAGAGGTGGAGGTGGTTGAATTCCAAAAATTCAATATTGTCCGAAATTTTTCACCCAGAGGAAAAATATACAGAGCAAAAATCCAACTCAAACCGGGCCTGATCAAAGGTTATGAAACGATTTTGCATTAGAATCACGAGGGAAATATGTTAAAAGCATTAAACAAAACAGGACTGGTATTCTTCCCTGCATTTGACTGGGCCATTGACCCTACCCATCCGGAAAGAGAAGAACGACTGTTGTATACCCAGGACCAGGTCCTTGAAGAGGGTATTTTTGATATCCCGGGAATTATTGAATACAAACCAGATCTTGCAAGTGTACAGGATATTCGGAGAACCCATTTTTGTGTGCCGGATGAACCCTCGGTGACCACCGAATCCCATCTCATCAGTGCTGGCGGCGCCCTGGCCATTGCCAATGCCGTTATGAACAAGGAAGTCAAAAATGGATTTGCCCTTGTCAGACCCCCGGGCCATCATGCCATGCGGGTCTCCCACGGCGGAAGAGGATTTTGCCATATCAACATGGAAGCCATCATGGTGGAGTATATCCGATCCAAGTATGGCGTAAAAAAGATTGCCATCATAGATACAGACTGCCACCACGGGGACGGCACCAATGATATTTTCTGGCATGACCCGGATGTCTTGTTTATCTCCCTTCACCAGGACGGCAGAACCATGTATCC
>CAXHYW010000515.1:0-3738 GCA_964021475.1 uncultured Desulfobacteraceae bacterium
CTACACATAGAGGCACACTCTTTCCCTACACGACGCTCTTCCGATCTAAATCCTCCATAAAAAATTATGAATAGGGTACAATTTTAGTATTTGTAATCAGCATCGTCTAAATATATTTAGAATTAAGATATTTAGAATCAAGATAATAAAATCAAGACAATGATTATCATCAAATAAAAGGAGTTTGAAATGTCAGAAAAAAGATCATCCTTATTTACATCTGAGTCCGTTACAGAGGGCCATCCTGATAAAGTGGCAGACGCTATTTCCGACAGTATTTTGGATGCCATTATGGCAGAAGATAAAAAATGCCGGGTTGCCTGTGAAACAATGGTGACAACCGGTATGGCAATTGTGGCGGGTGAAATTACAACCGATTGCTATGTGGATATTCCCCAGGTGGTTCGAAATACCATTAAAGATATCGGGTATAATTCTTCAAATATGGGGTTTGACTGGCAGACCTGTTCGGTTCTCACAAGTATCGATCAGCAGTCTGTTGATATTGCCCAGGGGGTTGATGAGGGCGAAGGGCTTCATAAGGAGCAGGGAGCAGGTGATCAGGGGTTGATGTTCGGGTTTGCATCAAATGAAACCGAAGAACTCATGCCCATGCCCATTGTTTATGCCCATAGATTGACCAAACGTCTGGCCCAGGTCCGGAAGAATGGTGCTCTTGATTTTTTGAGACCCGACGGCAAATCCCAGGTGACCATTGAATATGTGGACGGAAAACCTGTCCGGGTGGACACCATCGTTGTTTCCACCCAGCATTCTCCGGATGTTACCCATGATGATCTTAAGAATGCGGTCATTAAAGAGGTAATAAAAAAAGTAATTCCCGAAAATATGATTGACGGGGATACCCGGTTTTTCATCAATCCCACCGGCCGGTTTGTCATTGGCGGCCCCATGGGAGACTGCGGGGTGACCGGACGTAAAATCATTGTGGATACCTATGGCGGGCAGGGCAGCCATGGGGGCGGATGTTTTTCCGGCAAGGATCCCTCCAAGGTGGATAGAAGTGCCTCTTACATGGGACGATATGTTGCGAAAAATCTGGTGGCGGCAGGGTTAGCAGACAAGTGTGAAATCCAGGTGGCCTATGCCATCGGGGTTGCTGAACCTGTCTCTTTGCTGGTGGATTTCATGGGCACCGGTAAAATTGACGAAGTCCGGGCCATTGAAATCGTGAAAGAGGTCTTTGACATGAGGCCAGCTGCCATTATTAAGGAACTGGATTTGCTGCGTCCCATTTATCGGAAAACATCTTCCTATGGACATTTTGGCAGAAAAGATCCTGATTTTTATTGGGAACGAACCATCCGGGCAGATCAGATCAGAGATCTTGCTGGATTATAAGTTTTAAAAAAAAATAGTTAAAAAGGAGTTTTACATGCAACAAACAAGTAAAGACACCCGTTTCATTGATCTTGATCTGGGTTTGAAATACAAGGTAAAAGATATCTCCCTTGCCGAAGACGGTCACAAGGACATGCAATTGTCTGAAAAAGAGATGCCGGGCCTCATGGCCATCCGTGAAAAGTACGGCCCCCAAAAACCCCTGGCCGGACTGAAAATCATGGGAAGTCTCCACATGACCATCCAGACCGCCATGCTCATCGACACCCTCTACGAACTGGGGGCCGACATTCGATGGGCCACCTGTAATATCTTTTCCACCCAGGATCATGCCGCTGCTGCCATCGCTGAAAAAGGTTCGGCTGCTGTCTTTGCATGGAAGGGTGAAACCATGGAAGAATTCTGGTGGTGTACGGAACAGGCTTTGATCTGGCCCGACGGAACAGGCCCGGATCTTATCGTTGATGATGGAGGGGATGCCACTCTCTTTGTTCACCAGGGCGTAAAAGTTGAAAAAGATCCTTCTTTGCTGGATAACGAAACCCACAGTGTGGATGAACGCTGTCTCATGGAACGGCTCAAGGCAAGTGTAGGGACGGACAGCCAGAAATGGACAAACATTGCCAAGGGTATCAGGGGCGTCTCCGAGGAGACCACCACAGGTGTTCACAGGCTTTACCAGCTGGCAGCCAAAAATGAACTACTGTTTCCTGCCATCAATGTCAATGATGCGGTCACCAAATCAAAATTTGATAACCTCTATGGATGCCGTGAGTCATTGGCCGACGGCATTAAACGGGCCACAGATGTGATGCTGGCCGGAAAAACAATTGTTGTGGCCGGATATGGGGATGTGGGGAAAGGATGTGCCGCTTCCATGAAAGGATATGGTGCCATTGTTCTGGTGACCGAGATTGATCCCATCTGTGCCCTCCAGGCCGCCATGGAAGGCTATGAAGTAGTGACCATGGAAAATGCCGCATCAAGGGGCGATATTTTTGTGACTGCCACGGGAAGTTACCATGTTATCACGGGCAAGCACATTGAGCAGATGAAGGATGAGTCCATTATTTGTAATATTGGCCACTTTGATAATGAAATTGAAATGAGTTTTCTGGACAACCACCCCAAGGCGGTCAAGCTGACCATCAAACCCCAGGTGGATAAATGGACCCTGGAATCAGGTCGTTCAGTGATCGTTCTGGCAGAAGGGCGACTTGTCAACTTGGGATGCGCCACCGGTCACCCCAGTTTTGTGATGAGCAACAGCTTTTCCAACCAGACCATGGCCCAGATTAAATTGGCCCAGGAAAAATTGGAGGCAAAAGTCTACACCCTGCCCAAGGAATTGGATGAGGAAGTGGCTCGGCTCCATTTGAAAAATCTGTCCGTTACCCTGACAACATTATCCCAGGAACAATCTGACTATCTGGGAATTCCAGTGAACGGTCCCTATAAGCCTGATCATTATCGATATTAGTCCACAATTCGTATCGGTTGATTGGTCCATACAAAAAATCACGGGGCAGAAAAATTTATGTCCCGTGATTTTTTTTGTATCTTAATATTATGTATCTTATAATTTGTTGTTTTGTGTAACTCAGGGTCCCGGGTTGAGATTGATATGTTGTCTAAGGGAGGCTTCCAATTGAGCATCCACTTGTTTTTCAAGCACAGAGATGGTTTTTCCGAACTCTTCCAATAATTTTTCTGCCAGGGGGGTTAGCTGGGAGCCACCGCCTTTTGCCCCGCCCACCTTTTTTATCAACAATTTTTCCCCAAGCCGTTCCTCGGTGGCTTTAATTCGGCCCCAAATTCCTCTATACCCCATTTTTAATTCTTTGGCAGCCGCCTGGAGGGAGCCTTTTTCTTTGATGAGATTTAGTATTCGATAGCGTCCCAGACCGAACACAACGTTTCCGTCATCATCTTCGATCCAGATTTTAGAACGGGAATGAAAATTTTGTAATGTCATGGGCCACCGGTCCTGTCTTAAATTGTAAAGAATCCAAACATACGCAATTTGCTTTTACATGGCAATACAATTATAAAACACAACCGCTTAGGGACGCTATGTTTATTCCATCTTTTCCAATTGAACGGCACAGGATTTGTTTTATTTGGTAAAGTGAATTTGGAGTAGAAGGATGTGTTTGTATCTGACCCGGTGTGGTTCAAAATAATATACCCGGAGATATTATTTGGGGGGCATATTGAAAGGCTAAAATTTTGTTTTGTGCTTAAATCTCTATTAAAACAAGCAATTGACGTTTTTATGCTATTTTATGATCAAAGTGGCACAATTGTTGTATAATAAAACTTTACATATAAAAACAAATGATTTTCATCTTTATTCCTTTTCTAAAAGAGGCTGCC
>CAXHYW010000516.1:0-3730 GCA_964021475.1 uncultured Desulfobacteraceae bacterium
TAAAAATGGATTTATGGCAGCTTCACATTTTTGTATCGGTGGTTGAAAAAAAAAGTTTTTCAAAGGCATCCGAGGCCATAAATCTTTCCCAACCAACTGTCTCCACCCATATCAAGGAACTTGAGGAGCATTTTCAAGCAAGGCTTCTGGACCGGCTTGGTAAAACCACAGAACCCACAAGGGCTGGCATGATTCTCTATGATCACGCCAAAAAACTTTTGGCACTAAAGGATCTCACCGAATCGGCCATGCTTGATTTTCTGGGTCATACAAAGGGAAACCTTGCCATCGGCGGCAGCACCATTCCGGCGGGTTATCTCATCCCGAAACTCATGGGTGCCTTTGCCAAAAAATTTCCGGATGTTGCCATTTCTTTGTCTGCCGGGGATACTATGCAGATGATTGATGCCATCAAACAAGGAAAAATTGAGGTCGGGGTGGTGGGCGCATTAAAAGAGGATCCCGCCATCTACCAGGAGAAACTGATTGCCGATGAGATGAAACTGATTGTGCCTGCGGGACATAAGTGGGCAAAAAAAGCGTCCATTGAGTGTTCAAAGCTATTTTCAGAACCCTTTATTGCCAGGGAGAAAGGATCCGGAACCTGGCAATCCATCCTTGGAAGCATGGATGCGGCGGGTTTTAATTCCCAGGATTTCACCCCCCAGGTCACCATGGGAAACTCAGTATCTGTCATCCAGGGGATACTGAACCAGGTGGGGATTTCCATCCTCTCCACCATCGCCGTGGCCCATGAAATTGAGACCGGTAGGGTCCATGCACTTTCGGTAAAAGGCATGGATCTCAACCGATATTTTTACCTGACCCTCTCCAATAAAAGGAGTCAGTCCCCTATCTGCAAAAAATTTATCGCCTTTGCCAAACAAACCCTATCGGCATCCTGATTCACCCCAAATAACAAGTTCATCACTTTTCCCCCAGGTTGCTCTACCTGGAAAGCCTTTCCATTGCAGCTTTCAAACTAATTCTCAACCGTTCAAGAACATCCGCAAGTTTCCCGATTTCATCCTTGGTTTCCCATTTGATTTTTTCATCCATATGGCCATCCGCAAGATCCGATGCAACCCGGGTGAATTCAGTTAAAGGTCGAAGGTTATGATTAATGATCACAAAGACTGTAGTCGTTGATATCATAAAAATTGCAAAACCAATGAGACCCAAAGAGATAAGTAACTTAAGTTTGGTTTGATTGATTGCAGTGAGGGCAAAGCCGACTCTAAAGCATCCCCAATGCTTGCCTTTCACATAAACAGGCGTTGATATATCCCATGTCATTTCCCCGGTATCACGGGAATATTCCTGCAAGAATCCCTCTTGTGTATTTTTTTGTGCCCGCATACTGACTTCATCTTTAAATATCCTTTTGGTTCTATTACCCAAAAGGTCTTTTTGCTTCTCCCCTGTAATCGCTTTTGAAAAACGGGTATTATGGGTGGGAACATATCCATTTACATCTAAGGTCGCGGCATATAACAAATCCGTGGTTTTTAAAAATTCATCCTGGAGAGATAGGAAAGCCCTATCTGTATACCGGTCATATTTTGTATGAAATTTTGGCGGGTCAAACCCTGGTATTTCCTCATAATTGGTATCCATGACCTCACTAAGTGTCAGAACCCCATTGTCAATTGCTTCTTCAAGAATTCTGCCAACCGCTTTTGCACCAATAATCGATGCCATTTTCCCCTTGTCTACCAATTGCTTGTCGAACAGATTGTTTTGCTGATAATACAAAAAAGCAGCACCAATAACAGTTACGATAAAAAGGATAATATTTGTTAAAATCGAAATTTTTAAACCTAATTTTCTTTGAATTAAATTGATCATTGGATATAACCTTTTAAGTTTTTGGGTAAAAAAACACCATGGATTGAATTATTTCTTCTTATAACCGATACGAACAGCTCCCCAGTGACGATCCCTGATGAAGATTGGAATGGAGAAATCCACTATTTCTTCACCGGTATCCAGGGCATATTGCTGGACAAGGTAGGGTTCTTTATTTTTTGATGCGTTGCGCCCGATGCGATCATTCAATATTCTTTTTACTCTGCTATTTTTTAAATCCTCTTCCCGATTGCCTGTGGGCAAACTAGAAAATTTGGTGTTCGCAGCGGGTAAATATCCATAAGCATCTACGGCCATAACATATACTAAATTTTCATCTTTATTGAGGTAATTATCACATATTTTCCGAAGCGGTGCTTCCAGTATTTTATCATACTGGGTACTGTATTTTGGTGGTTCGGTATCAGGAACTGGGATATAAAAGGTGTCAAATAGCTGGGGCTCCATTAATACACTAGAATTTAATAGACTTTCAAACAAAGAAGTTACTTCATGATTGCAGCTTTCGGCCCAAAATTTAACCTGTATATCAAAGTCTAAAATATCCTCCTGGGCAAGCAAGTTACCGTTGAAAGACAAACAAACCAAAAGAATCCATAGTATGATAATACTTTTCTTAAAAATTTTATCCATAAAAAATCCTAGGTCTGCCGCTGGTTAATATTATTGTATTCCTATTTTGATTTTTTCGGCGTTATGGAGTCAATAATCTGTGTCACCTCATCCACAATGTCAGGGGTATAGGCTTCTGCTTCATGGGAAATACCAAGGAAATATTTCCCCAAGGGGAAAACCAATAATTTTTCATTATTTTTTAGTGTATACCCGAGGTATTTAAAATAGGTTAACCCCATCATAGGTTTGATCGCCTCACAACTTAGCCCGCTGTATATAATAGATGCGGATAAGGATTCCGGATTCGTAAAATCATGCACAATTATATGCCCGTCCTTTCTCACGAGAATATAATTTAAAATCCCAGGGATCTGTAAAATCAAATCTGCAAATTCATTAAATTTAGTCGCCATTGTTTAATCCTCGATTGCAGTCTGAATTTCTCATTATTGGCTTAAACATCGGTTCCATTGTCCCCCACATATGGTGCAATCATTTTTAAATATTTTTCTTCCCTTTCACTGTTATTGATTTCATTTAAAAGTATTTCCACGAGACGCGGCAAAGATGATTCCGACGGATTATTAGACCCTATCCAAGCGTTAATAGCATCCTTAAAAATTATTTTTGCCATGGGACCTATAATTTTCAAAAGAGATGTCTGCATACCGCAAAGCTGTTCGGACAAAGGGCTGTTGTTTATTATTTCTTCGGCGGATATTTCTTTACCCGATTGAGTTTGAGTATTGCTATCTAAGTTCTCGGCTGCACTATCTAATGTTTCACCCATTTGTATTATTTCATCGGCAACCATGTTCATGCTCATTGTAATCAGGTTCTGATTTAGTGACGGCTCACTCATGATGATAAGATACGCGGTTTTACCCAGTGGCCTTACAATGATTGTGGATTCCTCATAATACAAAGAAAGTTCGGTAATATCAGGAGATCCCGCTTTGGAGCTCCGGTATATCTTATCCAGAACTTTTCCTATCTTATTGAGATTAGTCTCTTTGAAAACTGGTGGTAAATTGTTCATTTGAATGCCGTGTGTTACACCGAAAACAAATCCGCCAATAATTCCGGGAATCGTTTTAATCTCGTCAAGTACAGTATTCATTATTCCTCACTTAAGTTTTCGGGTCTGTAGTTTAATAACGGATAATATGATCAATATTTACACCAGATTTGATTTCTGCTGCAATAAAATACTGATTTGATTTGATAAGGGCTATTTTAGATCTAT
>CAXHYW010000517.1:0-3723 GCA_964021475.1 uncultured Desulfobacteraceae bacterium
CATACTTTGTTGCACCCCGTTGATGATAGGTTTTTGTTCGCACCAATACTCTATCATGTCATACTTGGGCTTTTCAGGGTTTATTGTTTGTTTTGCCCGGCCTTTACCTTTCCTGGCAAAATTGTATTTACGCCGGTTCATGGCAATGTCTTTTTTTAAGCAACTGATTATTTTCAACCCGGAGTATAACCTGCTCTCCAACAAGTCTGTGCGGTAAAATATACCGGTTGCTCTCAAAATGAACGGTGCAATCCTTATACACGTTCCGGTAAATACGATATGAGGTATCAAAAGATTGATGCGGTAAAGGATTCAAATGGGGCTGCTCTCTTTCATAGAATTTATAACCTGGTACTGATTTTTCCATGGGTAGTGCCGTGTATTCGTTCATCTTTTTTAATGATCCATGCCCAAAGATCTTTATTGGACCTCACCATTTTCATATATCCAGACCCTTCTCCGAAATCCTTCGCGAATAAAGGTACAAGGCCTTTCTACCTTATCTTTTATATAGGTGGCGTAGGCCGGGGCAACTTTGGGGGCAAACCCGTAATGGTATGCAAATCCTATCAGTGTTGAATTCAATTTATGCTTGCCGGCCAGTTTGGCAATATATACATTTTTCACCGGTCATAGAGGATCTGATTCGGGACTCCTTTAAAATATTCAAAAGCATGAATATGGCAGTCAAGAAAGCTTGGCATGTCGCATCGTTCTATGAATTCTGTGTAGATTTCCCTGAATATCCAAGGATCATGGATAACAGATACACTTTTTTGATGCTACCGTTTGGAAGCTCATTCTGAAACTCTCCAAAATCTACTTGGCATGATGGCCGGGCTCTGTTTCAAAACGCATATAAGCGATTTTTTGTTTGTGTGTTTTTAATTTTGTGACTTTACGGTTTCATAACTGCCGGTATACCCCTGGTTAACCAAACGGTCGTAATCCAAGTTGCGGTATAATATTCATCGTCGTCAAGCCAGGCCTTGATCGTATTGTGATATGGATCAAGAACACTTTTCCGTTGATATGGTTTAGGCTTTTTCAAGCAGGTTTCCGGCGCCTCGATATACTTTTTGACAGTGTTTCTGTTGATACCCAGCTTTCTGGTAATGGCGTCTTGCGCCAGACCTGTTCAATTCCCTAGTAGCTCACTTTTAAATGACCATTTTTGGCAAAATTTAACATGACAATCGATAACGTGCAATAATGACCCCTTTAGAAGGAAAAAAGACTCAGACATCTCCAAAGCTTGTTCCTGGGTAGTCTTTACGCCATTGGATAGTTCTTTCTAATCCTTCATCTAACAATATTTTGGGAGACCAGTTGAGTAATTTTGATGCTTTATAACAGTTGTAGACGAAGGGAGCAGGGGAAACTAAGCGGACATCATCTGATTTTTCTCTAAAATCTATATCACTATGTAAATCCAAAATATTCATAATTTTATGCGTTAGATCTTTCACAGTGATTTTTCTTTGTCCTGAAATATTAAAAGACTCTGCATTCACATCTGAGCCCATTGCTAAGGCATTGGCATTTGCCACATCTCCTGCATAGACATAATCTTTGGTTTCTTCCCCTTCATCATAAAGGATCGGTTTCTTACCTGCGATCAGTCGGTCCAAATTTCCCAGAATGTAAAAAGCATTTGCCGCTCGATCATGCATCCACTCTCCATATACAGTTGAATATCTCAGTGCAACATATTCCAAACCATGTTTTTTTTGATAATGAGAACATAATTTCTCACCGATCAGTTTCGATGCCCCGTAAATAACAGCCGCATCACTTACATCAATGGAGTCCAATGGGAAGTCTTCCGTTATTTCTCCAACAATTTTATAGCCATAAACACCGGTAGAAGAAGAGAATACAACTTTCTTTACTTTTTGCAGGGTGCACGCTTTTAGCAAATTATTATGCCCCTTCAGATTTATATTAATAGTTCTTAACGGATCCTGTTGAGTATAGCGGCTCATACAAGCTGCTAATGAGAATGCACCATCGACTCCTTCCAAAGCATCCACCAAATTATCTAAACGGTAAACGTCACCATTTATCAACTTTATTTGGTTGTGTTTTTTTAATTCATTAATGGTTTCAGGCTGAGAAAAAGAAAAATTGTCGTAAATTCTGACTTCTTTTGCTCCTTTTGCTATTAAAAGTTGACATAAATGTGGGCCAATCAATCCCGCCCCTCCTGTTAATAAAAAAGTCTTATTTTCTATTTTCATACGATCTCCTAAAAATTTATAGTTTTTATAAATAAAACACTGACTTATCTGGATAATATTTTTCTGATAAAACTAAAGTTCATGAAGAAAAATCTCCATTGGAAATTGACGCCTAATGTTGCGAGAACGATGATCAATACTCCTATAAACTGAATAGAATTAAATAAAAATCCATAAAATAGATAATCGGTAATAATTGTTACAACGGGGTATATAAAAGACAAAATTGCAATAGCAACGGATGTTAACTTTTGATAGGAAGCATAATTCAAGCTATACATGATTCCGGTATGCACAACACCGAGAGACACCAGGTAAAACCAATGATGACCCAAGTGTAGTACACTTTCTAAATTAGCTAAGGGATAAAGTAAAACAATTCCCAAGTTCACTTGAAGAAAAGCAATAAACACGGCTGGAATGGTTTTAATCTTTTTGACAATTAGCGTCGAAATTGAATATAACATTGACGCTAAAAACGCATATCCAACTCCAACAAGCTTGTGATCAGTGATATCCAAATCAAAAATATTTATCTGTGTAATTACTAACATCCCCAAAAAAGCCAAACAAACCCATAGAATTTGATCAAGTATCAATTTTTCACGAAAAATGATTGAGCCGACAATCAGAATCACAAATGGTTTGGCATGGTAGACCACGGTCCCAAGCGACAGTGAAATTTCTTGATAAGCCTTAAAGAGGTATAACCAGTTAAATACCAAACAAACTCCCCCCAATAAAATCAAACCAAAATTTTTGTAATCCAATTTATCAAAAACAAATGCCTTTTTGATCCAACACAAGAGTCCCAGACTCATCGATCCAAAAACACACCGGAACAAAACAATATTGCTAGGATCTTGTCCAGACTCAGTGACAAGCATACCGATGGTTCCGGAAATACACATTGCTGTTATTAATTGAATAACACCAATTCTATGATTTTTACTATTTTCTATATCAACCATCACTCTCCAAGATAGCCTGACCTTCTGATTTTTAGCCCAAAAAACTTCTTTCAATTACTAAAGGAACTTCTATTTCAGAAATCAGGTTGTTATTTTCGGTTACGATTTTTTCAGATCTATTTTAAAGGGAATTGCATATATACCGATTGAGGGCATTCGAGTACCACCTCAAAAGGATTATCCAACCATTTTCAAAGATCTTTGTAAGTGACAAAACTCGATTTGAGTTGCAAAAATTTTATAATTTAATCAGAGGGAATATCTTTTTTCGTTCTGACAAAACCCTATGAGAAAAATAATCCTTTTTAAGGGATTTATGGGCTTGGCTCTAAAATGGCCCACCTATACGGAAATTTTTATTTCATCACCTTTATGTGCCTGTGATTACTTCATTTGTTTTCCGTTTCTGAAGGGACTGACACAAAGTGGGCGACGTTAGAACCAAGCCCTATCTTTAATTGGTGACCCTAGATCGGAAGAGCACACGTCTGAACTCCAGTCACTCCGGAGAA